>JAVLEV010000201.1:0-3595 GCA_031920365.1 Planktomarina sp.
TGGCGATCTATCAGGCATTCAGGCTGGACTTTGATTTGGGTAAGGCTGCGAGCCTTGCTGTGGTGCAGTTCTTCCTTTGCGGCTGTGTTGCAGTGGTATCGTTTCTTGTTCCCTTACCACAAACAAATGGGTTGGGACTCGACCGACTTCCACAACGGTTGGATGCATCTGCACATAGGGAGATTGATACTTTCTGGATTATCACTTCTGCTGCATTTTTAATTTTCCCACTGAGTGCTATTTTCTTTCGTGGTATTGGCTATATATCCAATTTACCGCACCAAGTGATCGCAGCTAGCCTAACTTCAGTATTTATCGCTCTTATTTCTACGTTCGTTTGTATAACTATGGCGCTGAGCCTTGCTCTTGCGTTTGCTCATACGGGAAAACGTATCCGAAATTTGGCTGAGGGAATAGGCGTTTTAAGTTTAGCTACAAGCCCCCTGGTTGTTGGTACTGGGTTGTTTTTGATCATTTTCCCTTTTGCCCATCCTATGATATTTGCGGTACCGATCACTGTCTGTGTGAATGCCGTGATTGCGCTGCCGTTTGCCTTGCGCGTTTTGATGCCGGCGATCCGTGACACCTATACTGATTATTTGCATCTGCGGTATAGTCTCAATATGACCCGCTGGGTTTGGCTGTCATGGATTGTATTACCGCGCCTGCGCCGCCCGCTTGGATTTGCAGCGGGGCTTGCCGTAGCCCTATCGATGGGGGATCTTGGAGTTATTGCTTTGTTTGCAGACCCTGAACTGCAAACATTGCCACTGATGCTTTATAGGCTTATGGGCACCTACCAAATGGATCAAGCTGCTGCTGTTGCTACGGTGCTGGTGATACAGAGTTTAGCACTTTTTTGGATGTTTGATCGCGGGGGACGAGGATATGTTGAATATAAATAATGTTTGTTTTCAGCAAGGTGATTTTAGATTGACAGCAGATTTTTTAGTTCCAACTGGTGCGCGTGTGGCTGTTATTGGGCCTTCGGGTGGGGGCAAGTCGACATTTTTGAATGGTATCGCTGGATTTATAGCAACTGATGTGGGCCAGATACTTTGGGCTGACAAGCCAATGGCTGACCATCCGGGGCAGCGCCCTCTGAGTATTCTGTTTCAAGATCATAACCTATTTCCGCATCTGAGTGTGATGGACAACGTGGCTGTTGGTATCAGTCCGAATATGCGGCTCTCACATTCGCAAAGGCATGCGGTCAGTGTGGCTTTGGGTAAAGTGGGATTGGCAGATAAGTCAGCATCCTTTCCGCGTGACTTGTCTGGTGGTCAGCAGGGCCGGGTGGGCTTGGCGCGCGTTTTGTTGCGGCAACGACCCTTGCTACTTTTGGACGAGCCCTTTTCCGCTTTGGGGCCTGCCTTGAAGGATGAAATGTTGGATGTTTTGAGTGGAATATTAGATGATACGGGTGCAACGGCGCTGATGGTCACCCATGATCCAAAAGATGCATTGGCTTTTGCTGATCAAGCAGTGTTGGTTACAGATGGCCATGCCTACGCGCCAAAACCGATCCAACAGCTATTTGATTCGCCGCCGCCTGCATTGGCCGCCTACCTTGGTAGGCGAATATAAAAAATACGCGCGTAATGAAACGCGTTTTATTTTTAAAAAAGCCTAGGCTTTTTTGTATTTTATTGGCCGCCAAAGAGCCCGGTTTGCAAAGAACAACATCAGAGTCAGGAAGCTCAAAATCAGAACGCCAACTAGGCCTGCGCGCTTACGATCGTTGAGTTTTGGTTCGGCTGTCCACATTAGGAAGGCTGTTATGTCTTCTGAAAGATGCTCTAAATCATTCTTGTGCCCATCTGCAAACTCAACGTCCTCCCCGTAAAGTGGCGGAGACATTGATATCCAGCCACCTGGATATGCGGTATTTTCATACAGTGTTACGCCGGCAGATGTTTTTTCTTCCCCTGTATAGCCCGTCAGCAATGACAGAATATACTCAGCGCCGCCCATGCCTTTAAGCAACTGATTGATGCCTGTACCCGCTGGGCCGTGAAAGCCGGCCCTAGCTTTTGCCATTAGCGAAAGGTCAGGAGCGTTTACATTACCGCCTTTTGGGAAGTGGTCTGCTGGTAAAGCCGTGCGATAATCGCCCTCCCCATCGTCGAGCGACTGATCCCAGACTTCAACAAATTCGGATGCGTAGGCCCGCACCTCGTCTTTGCTTAAAAGTGGTCCGCCCTCGTCGCCTAAAGAGCGAATAGCAACGAATTTCATGCCGTGGCAAGCTGAACAGATTTCAGTATATACCTTTAATCCCCGACGTAGTTGCTCTTGATCATATGATCCGAAAGGGCCCTCAAACGAGAAGGCGTGATCATGCACGTGACCCTCACTGCCGGCGGCTTGTGCCCCTCCAGCGGCAAGGGCCAAAGCTAGTATAGCGCCTGTTGTGAGTCTTTTGAACATATCTAGTCCCCCCCTCACTCTGCCGGGTAAGCAGCATCAGCTGCGCCTAATTTGCCATATTTAGCATTGAAGTCATCTTCTATGGTTGCTGGTGGCATGGATGGTTTTTCAAATACGCCCAGCAAAGGTAAGATAACTAGGAAGTAAGCAAACCAGTACGTTGCGCCAATCAAGGAGAGAGTGGCATAAGGCTCTGCCGCAGGGCGTGCACCCAACCACATCAAGAAAATAAAGTCAGCGACTAAAATACCGAACCACCACTTAAACATTGGGCGGAAACGGCCTGAACGTACTGTGGAGGTGTCCAGCCAAGGTGCTAATGCCATAACTGCAATAGCACCAAACATAGCCAGCACTCCAAAGAACTTAGCGTCCACGATGCCACCGGTAACAAAGCTTGCGATTTGAACGACCCAGACTTCTGAAGTGAACGCGCGCAGGATGGCGTAGAACGGCAAGTAGTACCATTCCGGAACGATATGTGCAGGTGTAACCAGTGCGTTGGCTTCGATGTAGTTATCTGGGTGGCCCAGATAGTTTGGCATAAATCCAATAATCACCATGAACACTGTAAGGATAAGTGCCAAAGCAAATAGATCTTTCACTACAAAATATGGCCAAAATGGCAGCGTATCTTTTTCAGCTTCTGCTTTCGACCCGCGGCGAACTTCAACACCCGTTGGGTTGTTATTACCGGTCGTGTGAAACGCCCAGATGTGCAATATCACTAATCCTGCAATCAAGAATGGCAAAAGATAGTGCAGGCTGAAGAAACGATTCAAAGCTGGTTGACCAACTGCGCCTGCGCCCAGTAGAAATGTTTGCAACGATTCACCAACAAAAGGAATGGCACCAAACAGGCCGGTAATCACAGCAGTACCGTGGAACGACATTTGGCCCCAAGGCAAAACATAGCCCAAAAACCCAGTCGCCATCATCAGCAGGTAAATAATCATGCCAATTATCCATGTAATCTCGCGAGGCGCTTTATAGCTACCGTAATACAGGCCGCGGAACATATGTGCATAAACAGCAATAAAAAATAGAGACGCACCATTCATGTGGAAATAGCGGATCATATGCCCCCCATTTACATCCCGCATAATGTGTTCAATCGAAGCAAAAGCTAGATCAACGTGTGGGGTGTAATGCATAACCAGCACAA
>JAVLEV010000202.1:0-3594 GCA_031920365.1 Planktomarina sp.
AACCCGCGCCTTAAGCTTGGAAGGCTCTTATGATACCATTTCACCATACCCGCATTTGGACACCAGATATGCTAGCCCAAATTCGACGTCAAGGTCGTAAGTGCAATATCCTTCAACCTCCAAACCACAACCTGAACCATTTCGCACCAGATTACCTAGTTCTAAAAGCGGGTCCATTCAACCGATCACTGCAAAGCTAGGGTTTTACTAGCAGCTTTACATCTTGGTGTTCCTAAACCGATGCTACACGCCACTGTTCACCCTTGGGACAAATTTATACAATGGGACAACCTCTATATTAAACCCCACTTAATATATTTACAGATCTGTGTTTTGTTATATAGTAATCTAATGAATGTGGGACGATTTGTAACTTTATTACTGGCCTTAGCGGCGCTGAGCGGATCTATGCTTTATTATAGCTTAAAATCTGAACCTGCGTTGAAAAACGGAACAAACTGCTTCTCTACGACCACTGTATTACCTTTGGTTAATACAAATACCGGCCTAGGCATGACTGCCACAATAGCTGAGTGTGATTAAAATTAGCCACAAAATGCAACCTATGCATACTATTGCGCCAGTAAGTTTCTAAAGCTACGATAATAAGGGAAAAAAATGAGCCTAACGCTCAGACCAACCAACCAATAAGTCGACTTAGAGGAACAATGGATCAAAGGAGCAAGATATGAGTACTTACAGATGTGAGGTTTGTAATATGGGCGTAGATGCGAGTTGTTCAGATTGCAAAACACCATTAGTTAACGACACCATTACCTTAGATAATGGATCTGTGGTTCAAGTCTCAAAGTGTATTGACTGCCAAGGCAAAATAAAATCGCCAATGTGCTGTGGTAAAGATATGCACTACTCGAAGTAACCCTGCATCAATACACCTGCCACAGGGATTGTAGTGACCTAACTTGGTGAGTTTTGTCAAAAAATCTGATCTAAAAAATTTAATTTTTGTATATCTCAAATGGACTGCGATGATTTAGTCAAATAATTCACGTAGCATAGATATTTTCGCTTAAGCCTTGCTTTTTAGCCAGCGCATTATTCAGGTATATTTTGAAGATTACTCACATCTCATCCATCCCCAAGATGGCCTGCCATTATGCAGGGGGCATCACGTCAGCAGTATTATTATGCTAGTAAATTAGCATTTTTCAGCGAGCATCAAGCAAGCTATAGTTAGGGTATGTGCTTAAACTCAAAGAGGAGATGCGTCATGGTTGTAACTGGTGGATGTTATTGTGGTGAAGTTCGGTACGAGATAAATGGACCCCAAGAGGCTTACGTTTCAATGCCATTGCCGTGAGTGCCAATACATTACTGTGGGTAACGCCAATATTGTGGTCGTATTTGCTGAAAATGACTTTAACTATAATAAAGGTATAACCTCATCCTTTGCCCGTTCAGATCTAGAAAACCCAGTGACACGACACTTCTGTGGGGCCTGTGGCACAAGCATTGGCTCTCGAAGCCCGTCACGTCCCAATTCAATGATCATAAAAGTGGGTACCCTGGACAACCCGGGGGAGTATCAAGCACAAGCTGCAATATTCACATGCGATCGACAGACGTATCACTACATCCCCAGCCACATTCCATCATTTGACAAGCGACCATCCAAAAAGGACGCCACTGAGTAAGTGGGCTATTATGAATTTCATCAAATGGCACAGTAATTTGACGGAACGCATGCGTCTGGCGTTAGGCTGAGGTCATTACGGAATATACTGGTCAGCACTTATCAAGGATGTAGTATTAACTTGCCTAGTAGTATGGCTTTGGGCTTATAAAATATTTAAATTCGATGAAGCCAAGTGTCTTATACGCACTTCAATGTCCAGAAAATATACTGCAGCAATAACTCATTATCATCAAACCCAGCGTAATAGTTTTATCCTGCGCTGGGCCCTAGCATAGAAAATTAAACCTAATGCACATGTTGGCGCATGGCAGACTGCAAGGACGCCCCAAAGTCGTAGATTTAGTGGAAGCTAGTCTTGAAGACCTAACAACACAAAAGTGCAAAAAGTCAAAAATACTTGTTAATCATGTTAAGTAAGAGAAGTGGGTAGGTAGACAGATGGGTGTGCTCGATAGCCAAAATTAAATTTCAATCGTCCAAAAGACAATGCAGACAAAATATCTACTGACTTTAAACAGGCAAACCAAATACAATCAGGACTGAATATTGTTTTCGATTACAGCCACGCACGAGTGGAGGAGCTTCTCCAGGCTTTAGCGGGAATACAGCGCGATTGACGTCATTAGGTGAGCAAGTGCCTGAACTCTCTTCGGGTGTGTAACGCGCAGATCGACATGGGCCATGGGTGACATCTGCTATTGTCTTATTATCGGACAGCGACCAAGCCTGCCTGCCCTCTGCATCTGGCTGTTTGATGGTAAGCAAAGAGATGTGTTCTTCACCATTAGTAACGTAATACTGCCCTGCAGAAATAGGAAAATCAGGAGCTTTCATGATTAAGCCGTTTTCATCAAGCCACCAATCATCAACATTAAACCTCCAACCTGAAGGTGCTATGTTGCCAGCTTTTCGCAAAGTTTTATAGAAGCGCAGCCAGACACCAATAGGGCCAGGATCAACTGTCCAGATTCCCCAATTTTCAGCACCAGATCCTAACGTTGCCCCAGCTGGCGCCAGCGTGGCAATATATTGCGTCTGAATACGTCTGATTTTAGTTTGCGACAGCACTGGGCGAGTTATGGAGGCCACTAATATGCCAAGCGCCGAAGTAACCCACTGGCGACGGGTAAAATTCAGTGATCGTTTCATCGTACCCTCAGTCTATTTCCAGCCCTGACTAGGGCTAGTGTAACAATAATTTTTTGCAAGAAAGAAGTAAATCTAAGATTATACATAGGCTTGATGATAATGTTTATTTCATTAAGGCCTTCAAAAAAAGACCAACCCGGTCGACAGGGTTGGCCAAGTTCAACAAGGAAAGTGCAATTTGGAACTGTTAGCTGCACTATACTATCATCAAATAGCCGGTTCACATTTAGCTTCAACGGAAGATGACGTTACGTTATGTTCTCATATGCTAACTTCACCCTGCTCCTAAAGTATTAAACTTTGCGTCCTTTCGATAAAATGAAAGTAAGTAAAACCCGTATCAGAACAACTGGCATTTGCATCTGATCATAATAGATAAGGTCACTCATCAATCCATCTGGAATAAATCGAAGCTAAAGAATACGTTGGTTTAGCCCTTGGTTCTCCCACACGGTGGGTCTTAACTTTTGAAAGAAACTTAATTCCTACGGTGCCATTATTTTCGAATGGAGGGCACCTGGTTATGAAGAGGCTGAAAAATCAGCAGGTAACTGTCGATGGATAACCTTGAGTTGTGGTTCTACTAACTATATTGTTAGGTCTTCCAGAGTGGGACTATCAATTGAAAAATCGTATCATAATTTGGGTTGTGTTTTACGCATGCACGCTGGTTGCAGCTGGTGGAGCAATTTGGTTTGTTGGAGATTTGAACGCTAATAAGTGGATAGTCCCAAACATTGCGCCTCCTGCATGGTTGTTTGGGCCAGTTTGGACACTTCTCTACGTGC
>JAVLEV010000203.1:0-3575 GCA_031920365.1 Planktomarina sp.
TCCAGGGCTTGCATAGCTTCAGTCCCGTTTTGAACACCTACCTTCAGTGTCGCAAGTTGACTTCTAATACCGTTACCAATCGCAACCTGGGATGCCCTATCACCAGGAGTAATAACCGCCTTTCCACTGGCCAGACGCTGCATACTGTCAGAAATTCTGGCTGTGTTTGCGTCTAATAAGTTTTGCACCCTGTGGAATGCGCCGCCGCCGGTAATACTCGTCATGTTGTTCTCCTAGTTATCATTATTAAATTAGCTATCAAAATACTTAACGTCGAAGGACAGCATATGTTTAGAAAAATTTTAAGTTTATTTGGGGGGGGGTGTCAAAAACATGACACTAAGGGGCTGTCAAATATATATTTTTATATTTTTAGATGCGTGTGCTATCCCTGTTCCAAAGATGGAGAATAGACATGAAACTCGACTTTAATGTTAGTATCGGACAACGCCAGGGCTTGACCCTAACTCTTCAAGTTCAGCAGGCTATAAAGCTTTTGCAAATGACAAACCTCGAAGTTAATGAATACATCGAAGAGAATTTTTCTATTAACCCGTTCGTAGAGTTAAAAGATCAAGTTGCGCGCGAAACTCTGTCGAATAAAGCAGACGCTAAACCCGAAAACAGCTCCACGGCCAATGCGCTAAGCGATACTCCCTTTGCGTCTGAGGCTAAAAAAACAAAAACAGAAATAGAAAATCAGTTTGAAACTGGCGAAAGCTTTAAAACTAAAAGTACTGTTTCAAAAGAGCAGAGCGACTTCGACCCAGTACAACTTATAAGGTCTCATGAAAAGTCACTTTATGTGCACTGTGACGACTATATACAAAGTTTAGACCTCGCCCCTCAAGAGCAGCTCATCGCTTATAAGTTTCTGGAAGAATTAGAACCAACAGGTTGGGTTTGCGTGACAGTGCAAGATGTTGCGCTGCAAACTTCCGCAAGTGTAGAGTTGGTACAGTCGGTTTTGCAAAGTTTACAACAAATAGAGCCAGCCGGGCTGTTCTCTAGAACACTCTCTGAGTGCTTGATCCTGCAGGCACGAGAGGCAGGTTTTTTAAACGGAACCCTCAAAAGTATTTTTGAAAACCTTCATCTTTTGGGAAGTGGTAAATTTGACTTATTGAAGCGGCGCTGTGGCTGCAGTGATGGAGATCTTTCTGATAACTTAAAAATAATTAAATCTTTAAATCCAAAACCCGGACTTCAGTTTTCATCAGAAACAATACACATACGTGAACCAGATTTAAAAATCACCAAAGGTGATGATGGTTGGCTCGTCACCTTAAATAAGTCGACCCTACCTAGCGTCGTCATTGACAAAAGTTATGCAAAAACTATCCGGAAAACAAAGATGGATACGGAACAAAAAGAATTTGTTAAAGAAAAAATTGCTGAGGCGAACTGGTTGAAAAACGCCTTGCAAAAGCGAAACGACACAATGCTCCGCGTTGGCGCCGAAATTGCAAAACGTCAGACAGAATTTTTAGAAAAAGGTCCAAATTACATACAGCCAATGGTATTACGCGATGTAGCAGAAGCTGTGGAAATGCATGAAAGTACAATTAGTCGTGTGACGACGGGGTCACTGATGGAGACACCGCAGGGTACACTGGAACTAAAATCCTTTTTCAGTGTCAGCTTGCAATTAAATGATGACCATAGCTGCCAATCATCAGCGGCAGTTAAATTTAAAATTAGGAAGCTTATTGAAAACGAAAAGCCAAAACACCCAATAAGTGACGATGAAATCGTAGAAACACTGAAAACTACCGGAATAAATGTAGCGCGTCGCACTGTTGCCAAATATAGAAAAGTTCAAAATATTCCAGCCTCATTTATGCGAAAACGCCAAAGCACACTCGCTGGCATGGTATAAAATACTTAACTAACAAAAATTAGTAATGGAAAGGTTTTAACGTAACCCTAAATAAAAAAATATGGATCTGTACTGAGACACTTTGTTAGAAACGCAATCTGGAGATCGTCCAAAAAAAATATGCCTCGTTGCGGTTACCCTGTATTACCCAAAAGGCGTGCTCGGCACGCGGTGAATAAACTAGTACTTACCTCACCAGACTTGGCACAGTTCCCCTGATTTAGGTTACTTCCCCCCTACAGGCTCGCGACCACTATGGCACATATTTTGCTTATTTCTTTATAAAATACGATCGAGGAACACGACATCATGGAACTAACTGCTAGCTCTGCAAGGGTCTCACTGATATTTGGCAAAGCTTTAGACGCCCATCATGCGAATGACCCAACTCTTGCGCAAATATTATATGAAGAGGTTGTGACAAATGAACCTCACCACTCGGAGGCAAACCACAACCTTGGGATAGTATTTTTCGATAAAAAAAAATTCGACAAAGCGCTTGAGTTTTTTAAGATTGCACTGAACATAAATCCTAACGTTAGCCAATATTGGGCCAGCTACATCGATGCCTTGATCCAGCTGGATAGAATTGTTGAAGCGACAGCCCTTATAAATGCGGCAAAAGAAGCTGGGCTGTACTGTGATCGGATAGCGTTAATTGATCAACGTCTTCAACGCGAAGGCAAAGAACCCAGTGAAGAAGTGTCCCAACAGCTAAATGACCTTTTAGAACAATATAAATTCAGTGAAGTTGCCACCGAGTGTCACCGCTTAGAAAAGGTTTTTTCAAGCTCTGCAATTTTAAGTTCGGCTTTGGGAAATGCCTACGTGGGACTGGGAGAAGTAGAACTCGCAATTCCCTATTTTATAAATGCAACCCAATACAACCCAAAATGGACTGATTTCCTAACTCTTGGCTTGTTACACGAGTATCAGGGCAATTTGGACGCATCGCTTGCTACATTTACAACCCTAATGAAACTTAACCCTGATTTACCAGATATCGGCATAAAAGTTGCGAGTTCTCTATTTGATCGAGAGGAGTATGATCAAGCAATAAATGTGTATAATAAACTTCTGCGTAACTTTCCGCATATGGAAGCGATCCACAACAATAAAGGTCTTGCACTGATACAAAAAGGCCAGGAAGCAGAAGCACTAAAATGCTTCAAACGCGCTTTAAAAATAAACCCTGACTATCCTGATTCATTATGCAACCTTGGATATCTTCAACAAGAAAACAACCAAAGCGATAAAGCTCGAAGTAATTATGAGCGGGCAATTAAAATGAATCCAGAGCATAAACGTTCACATGTTAACCTAGCTATTATACTTAATGAACAAGGGTTTACAAAATTAGCGCTAAAGATTTCAGATATGTCCCTGAAACTAAACCCTAACTGCGCTGATACCTATAACAATTTAGGAATTATTTATAGCGACCTGTTAAAGCCCGTCGCAGCTATTAACAAATACAAGAAGGCGCTAGAGTTCAATCCGACGCACCCCGATGCCAATTTCAACATGTCACTACAAATGCTTAGAATTGAGAATTTCAGCGATGGGTGGTCCAATTACGAGGAACGTTTCCAATCCGCAACGTGTACGTCGGAACCGTTAGTAACTAGGAAACCACGATTTAGCGCAGAAAAAAAAGCAGGGCGCGTGTTATTATGGTCTGAGCAGGGGCTAGGTG
>JAVLEV010000204.1:0-3543 GCA_031920365.1 Planktomarina sp.
CCCTTTGCAGTTTTGGCGACCCTAAAGAGCCGACTAAAATAAATACACGCGTTCACTATTGTTTCTTGGTTATTTTCAACAAAAATAAGGGAAATATAACTACCAAGGACAGTTTTGGGCTTGAAATATTATCAGATCCCAGTACACACCCGGCTCAGAAGGTACTGAGCTGGACTCTGCGCTTTCACTTGGCTACCACTCTGCCAAATTAAGTATTAACTGGGCGTGCGCGCCCCTAGTTCGAGGTTGTGACATGGCTGTCCCTAAAAGTAAGATTACACGGAGCCGTCGTGGCATGCGACGTTCACATGACGCATTGGTTGCGGCGAACCCGAATGAATGCACGAACTGCGGCGAATTAAAGCGTCCACACCATGTTTGTGCATCATGTGGCCACTACGACGACCGCGAAGTTATAGCAGTCAGCGAGGAAGTTGATCTCGACGAAGACGCGGCTTAAGAACCCGTTTTCGAAGGAAATACAAATCAGCATGACTGATAATACCTCTCTCGCAATTAAGACTGACACAAACGTGGTTGTGTCAGTCGATGCGATGGGAGGAGATCACGGGCCTAGCATAATTTTGGCCGGGCTTTTATTATCAATCAAACAATACGAGGGTATCAAATTCCTTGTGCATGGGCCTGAGGGTCAGCTGGCTCCATTAATTAAAAAATATAATTTATTAGATTTTTGCACCATAATTAATGCAGAACGTACTGTAACAATGGGCGATAAACCAAGCCAAGTGATGCGCCATGGCAAGGGTACCTCCATGTGGTCAGCCGTGACATCCGTAAAGGAACAGCACGCAGACGCGTGCGTATCATGTGGCAATACTGGAGCCTTAATGGCCATCTCAATGGTGAGATTACGGAAATTAGCTGGTGTTAGCAGGCCAGCAATTGCAATTTTATGGCCATCATTCGGGAGCAATGGTTTCAATGTGATGTTAGACGTGGGAGCAGATATACGCGCTGATGAAACCGATTTATTGCAATTTGCACTAATGGGCTCATCTTATTCAAGAATTGGTTTTGGTGTGGTCCGCCCACGTGTTGGACTCCTCAATATAGGCACTGAAGCTCATAAGGGCCGTACTGAGCTGAAATTGGCGTATGATTTAATAACGGACGCTGCAGAAACAGTAAACTTCGAGTTTGTTGGCTTTGTCGAAGGTAGTGATATTCCAACTGCTAAGGTTGATGTTATAGTGACCGATGGATTCACAGGAAATATTGCTCTCAAGACTGCTGAGGGAACCGCCGGCTTTATTGGAAGATCACTGCGCCAAGTTTTTAGTGATGGCCTCCTGTCACGGTTGTCAGCCTTGTTCGCATATGGACCACTAACCCGATTCAAACGACAAACAGATCCTCGGCAAGTTAACGGTGGAGTTTTTTTAGGTCTAAACGGTACAGTAGTTAAATCACATGGTGCTGCTGATGCCACAGCTGTTTCCGCGGCAGTTGGGCTGGCCTATCGTCTTGGAAAAGCAGATTTTAACTCTAAACTAGCTGCACGAATAGCCTCTACAAATAAGTGTATAAATAACACTGAAGAAGACAGGAACGCATGATGCGACGAGTAGTTGTAGAAGCAATTGGTCATTATTTACCCGATCGTGTAGTTGAAAATATCGAATTTGAAGCAACTCTGGATACTAACGACGCTTGGATCCGCAGCCGTACTGGCATAGAACGCAGGCACTTTGCTTCTGAAAACGAAACCACATCTGATATGGGGATTAAAGCAGCTCAGGCCGCGCTAACTAATGCAGGGTGCAGTGTCGATAACGTTGATGCAATTATTTTAGCTACATCCACAGCAGACCTAACGTTTCCATCAGCAGCGACCATGGTCCAAAATGGCCTTGGCATGCGCCATGGCTTCGCATTTGATGTGCAGGCCGTATGTGCTGGTTTTTTGTATGCTTTAACCACTGCAAACTCAATGATTGCTAGTGGCCAAGCCAACCGGATACTTGTGATTGGCGCAGAGACATTCTCAAAACTTATGGATTGGACGGATCGGGGGACTTGTGTACTATTTGGTGATGGCGCGGGTGCGATGCTGGTTGCAGCTCAGCAAGATAAGCAATCTGATAGGGGTATTTTAGCTACAGCGCTTCGGTCTGATGGCAGATATAAAGATATACTCTACGTTGACGGTGGTGTTTCTGTACAGACGACCGGACATCTGCGCATGCAAGGCAAAGAAGTATTTCGCCATGCCGTTGAGAAGCTATCAACCACCGCTCTTGAAACACTTGAGCAGGCTGGCTTAAGTACTGAAGAAGTAGATTGGGTTGTGCCGCATCAAGCTAATAAACGAATTCTTGAGGGAATGTCCAAAAGGTTAAAAATTCCAATGGAAAAGGTCGTTGTGACGGTAAACAATCATGGCAATACTTCTGCGGCGTCAATTCCGCTTGCGATGGCGGCGGCCGTCCAAGATAATCGTATTAAAACAGGAGATGTGGTGGTTACTGGAGCCATTGGAGGCGGTTTAGCTTGGGGAACAGCCGTTATTCGCTGGTAAAGCGCCGAAGGCTTTTAGTTCTTGTTGCTAAATCACCGCATGTCTTTTACCCTATGAGTAACAAAGGGGAGAATTAAATGGCATCTACAACACTTACAAGAATGGATTTGAGCGAAGCTATATTTCGTGAAGTTGGACTATCTCGCAATGAATCAGCGGACTTGGTTGAATCAGTTTTAACACATATGTCGGATGCTTTAGTTGCTGGTGACACTGTAAAAATCTCTTCATTTGGAACATTTGGGCTTCGCGATAAAACTGCACGAGTTGGACGAAACCCTAAGACTGGTGAAGAAGCGCCCATTGACCCACGTCGTGTTTTGACATTCCGTGCCTCACATCTGATGAAAGACCGCGTAGCAAAAGCTAACAAAGGTTAATTATTGTGGCTAAATCGCCAAACGCTTTTAGGACTATAAGCGAAGTAGCAACCTGGCTTGGAACCCAGGCGCATGTTTTGCGTTTCTGGGAAAGTAAATTTGGTGCTGTATCGCCAGTTCAGCGTAAAGGTGGACACAGATACTACCGGCAATCTGATATGACTGTGCTAGGTGGTATTAAATTTCTTCTACATGAGCAAAGAATGACTATCAGAGCCGTACAAAAATTATTTAAAGATGAAGGCGTTTTACATGTCCAAAGTTTTTCGCCTAGAATTGATTCCGCGCCTATATCCAATAGTTTAAAAAAATTACAAACTGAACCTCTGCCCGTTAACCCGATTAAATCTAATAAAATAGTTAATTACTTTCATGTTAATGAGGTGAAAGCTCCAATAATAGACCAGCAGGTTGTTATTTGTGGCGACAAAGAACAACTTTCATTATTTCCAGAATTTGAATTACAATCGGTAAACCGAGAAGTAGATAATACAAATAGTGTTTCACTAACATCTCATAATTCCGGCACATTAGAGCGAATACTTCCCCAAGTATTTGGCGCCAGCTTACCAAAAATGGACCCTACATTAGAAACATTTAAGGGAAAAACCGGACCAATTG
>JAVLEV010000205.1:0-3539 GCA_031920365.1 Planktomarina sp.
TTTATAAGTATTTTATTTAGTTATGTATGATCCCCGTTTAGGTAAGAGTTACTTTTACGGCTATAGGTGCAGACAAAGCGTAGTGTCCCCAGGTGTTGGTTAGTGTTTTATAGTTGCTGAAAAAAATGTCTAAAATTAGTTTTTAAAAGTGATAATTAAGGCCAAGAAGCAGAGACGCAGAACTTTTTTTAGTTACAATTGGGCTATTAACCACATTGTTTGGCAAGAAATTTACATTAACATTAGCAAACAGGTTTGTTCTCTTGGTTAGAGGATAAAATGTATTTATGGCTATATATGGCAAAGTAGAACTTCCTGGTGAATACTGTGTCCTTGCGCCAGAAACTTCGTTTGAGTTAACCCCGTAAAAGTAGTTTGAACGGTTGCTATCATACCATTTTACCCCAGCCGTTAAAATAAATGGTTGCCTCCAAACTGGAATGAATTGGCTTAAGGATAAGTTTGCAGCGGTTCCATTAAATTTATTGGTGAGTTCAGTTGCTATTTCAAATCTGGTAGTGAGCACCCTAGAGATCTTGTATGATGCATTTAACTTTCCGTCATAAAAGTTAGTTCTTTTCATGCCTGATAGATCAGCTGAATAACTGCTCCTATATGGTCTAAGCCTTGGGGCTACCGCTCCACTTACTGTAGCTTTCCCATCATCAAAGAATTTATAAGATAGCCCTTTTTCAAAGCTTATTGTGACAGTCTCAGTCTTATAGCTAATAGACGGCATTAAGGCAGATCTGGATTTATCATTTAGATATATTGAGCTTCCAGCCACAGCCACTAACCCAACGGTAAGCTTTGATTTTTCTGCGGTATGACCTGCACTCGCAAAGGAGACTAAGGCTGTCGCTACCAAGGCTATAATACGGCTAAGTTCCATAATCCGAAATCCCATCTTTTCCTGTAATTTTAATGTATTTTATTAGTTTAGAACTTTGCTGCTTAACATCAAGCCGCTGGATGTATTCCTTCTGTTAAAAATATATTTTGGTGCTCATATGTACTATGTACCTACTCTCTTCGCGCTTATCAATTATACCGCTGCGGCCATAACTAATTTTGAAAAAAACCTTTGAGAAATACACTATTTTAATAATATGATTAATTGCACAATAAAAAAATAAATTTCTGTATGTTTATCAGAAAGCTGGCCAAAGAGGTTGAGAGTAACTGTCCGAACAGGATTAAGATCTACATAGCACCAAATTTGTGCCGCTTTTACAGGAAATAGTTAGTATTTCAGCAAGTCTTAGATGGGCTGGTATTATTAGATGAAACAAAGATAAAAACTACTATTACAAATAGACGCTGGCCTAAGATGAGGAGGGCTATAATCAATTTGTTGTGCGAAGTGTGACCTCACAACTCCTAACAAGGCCATTCAAGTGAATATCAGCATTGTTACGCTATAATTTCTAGCCACTTTTTGAAAGCCCCCTTTATAGCAACCACTATGGTACCGTAGCATTGTGCCCTAATATTAACTCTTCACAAGTCCAGTAATTTTGGTAAACTTATTTTATAAGCTGAGATATACTATGCTCCACTTCATAAATGTGTTCGCCAGTTTGGCGTCAAATCTTGGAATATATAAATGACAGGTGAAGTCGCCTGAATGATGCTTCAGCATCGGACCACTGCACCTTGAAAGGACATACAATGGCTAAAGGTAAAAATAGCAAAAAAGAGACTAAAAAACCAAAGAAAGAAAAACCAAAAATATCTGCAACAGCCAATTCCCTCTCTAGTACGCCAGCGATCGGCAATAAAAAATAAAGTGATACTTTGTCATCTTTTGCAATGTAGCCTAGCTTGGGCTAAATAATTATGACTGAGTATCTGCCCTTTGAGATTTGCGCTGTAATTAATTGTTGCGATAGTTATTGTTTTTATAATTACCTGAGATAATCGATGATTGAGAAGTCTGGACGGTGGTCGCCTCGACAGGATGTTACTAATTATAAAAGTTCTTCATGCAGTGATTGTAGTTCACGCTGCTTAACTTCGATTTCTTATAATCGTTTAGATGCTATGGTTTTTACCTGAGATCTTGGCCTTGGCACAGGCTAAATAATTCGCGGCCTTCCTCAGTTCAACCCAAACGCTCGGGGTCTGCGGGCAAAGATAATTTTGCGTACTGCTATATCATTGTAAATACTATAGCCTGCATCTGACTTGGAAGAGACCTCAATTAAACCGATTTCAGCCAAATATCGTACCGTTTTTCCGGGTGGGCTTGCAAACTTTGATGCATTGGAAATTTTCATTTAACTTATACTTAACCCTCCACTTACTGGAGGGGCTAATTGACATGTAAATGCTGATATTTTAAGTTTATTAATCAATCCTGCAAGGACTTAAAATATGCCTAAAATTATCAAATCAGCTAGATTATATCGGATTGTGATGACTGATCATATGTGCCCCCATGGGCTCAAATCAAAAGCTCTATTGGAGCGAAAAGGGTTTGCAGTCGAAGACAACCACCTCACCACGCGAGCACAAATTGATGGGTTTAAAGTTGAGTATGGAGTTGCATCTACACCGCAGGCATTTATTGATGATGTGCGCGTTGGCGGTTTTGATGACTTGAGTGCCTACTTTGGTAAAGCGCCGATACCAAAGAATGCGACAAGTTATAAACCTGTGATTACCCTATTTGTAGTAGCCGCATTGATGGCTGCTGTTATAGGTTGGCTTATGCTTGGAACTGTTTTTTCGGGGCATACTGTTGAGTGGTTCATTTCAATTTCTATGGTTCTCCTGGGCTTGCAGAAGCTGCAAGATGTGGAACGCTTTGCTACTATGTTTCTAAACTATGACCTGCTTGCGCAGCGCTGGATCCGCTATGGATACGTTTATCCGTTTGTGGAAACAGGCGCTGGGCTTTTGATGATGGCGGGTATTTTAACCTGGCTTTCAGCACCAGCCGCACTGTTTGTGGCAAGCATCGGCGCGGTAAGCGTGTTTAAGGCAGTATATGTCGATAAGCGTGAGTTGAAGTGCGCCTGCGTTGGCGGGGACAGCAAGGTCCCACTTGGATTCGTATCTCTGACAGAAAACCTGATGATGATTGGGATGGCAGTTTGGATGCTCTCGAAGTTGTGATCACGAGCTACTTAAATTAGTGTCAATAATCGGGCGTGAATAGACCCCAAATCGCAAAGAATGAGATTTACAAATGAGCGCAGTCATATTCATAGGCGCAATTGCCGTTTCTGGTGTTTTTGCTTATGCAATAGTGTCCGCTGACGGTAACAATCTCAACGACGTATTACCTGCAACAATACATTGCTCGAGCGCGTGCGGCCGTATTACCACCTAAGACTTTGTTGCAGAACTCTAAAATTGGCCAACTAGCTTTTGATACAAAATGCGCATTTTGCCATGCAGTTAATACCGCATGTCAGGACGGCGTCGCGCCACCTTTAGTCCACATCATGCACAAAAAAGGTCATCATGGAGACAAAGAGTTCTAGCGAGCTGCTGCAATGGGCGTTCGGGCGCATCACTGGAAGGCTGGTAAT
>JAVLEV010000206.1:0-3537 GCA_031920365.1 Planktomarina sp.
TTCCAACCGCTTCCAACTTATCTTCTGACCGCGACCACCAAATGCCATGGCCTCCGATGATAACTGGGCGCTCAGCCTTTTTGACCATATCGAGGACTAACTCCAATGCCGATGGGTCTGGCCACGCGCGAGGAACTTGGCGATCGTTTCGGTTGAAAGGGCGCTCATGCAAACCCGCGTCAGGCGCGAATGATGAGAACATGATATCGACTGGAAGTGAGATATGGACAGGGCCAGGGTATCCCGTTGTTGCGGCGGTCCACGCGCGGCTAACAAATTCGCTGATGCGTTCTCCATCAGTAATTTGGACGGAATATTTGACCAAAGGAGCTGCAATTGCCACATCGTCTATTTCCTTGAAACCGCCGGCTCCTTGCCGTTTTAATGTAGAGGAACCTGTAATAAAAATAACCGGACTGCGTTCACCACCTGCTTCCAGCATTGCTGGCACAGCATTAGCAAAACCTTCTGGTCCAACGAGGCATACCACAGGTTTACGTGTAATCCGCGCGTGACCGTCAGCCAAGTGGCCAGCAATCTGTTCATGCGGTGTATTGATCACTGGCATTTGACATTCCATAAACCCCTCCAGAGCAGGGTTGCAGAAACCGCCAGCCAGGGTAAAAACGTGATCTACACCTTTTTTCTTGAGTGCGTGGGCGAGTAATGCGCCCCCTCTAATGTTTTTGTGCCCAGTCATTGTAATTTATTTTACCTCAGATCTTCGCATCAATTTATATTGCTGCTATTTTGCTTGCTGCATGATGTTTAATATAGCGCCTGTTTCGTTGAAAATTACATTAGGCTGAATGTCGTTTGTAGAGTTTATGCCTAATTGAGCCAGAACGACGCTGATATCCTCTGCAAAGCATTTCAAGAGCGCATTTAATCCCTTAGGGCCTTCCGCACCTAAGGCTAACAGCGTTGGCCGGCCTAGCATTACAAAATCTGCGCCAAGTGCCAGTGCCTTCACGACATCCTCGCCATTGCGAACACCACTGTCAAATAGCAGAGGGAAGCCTGGCCCCACTGCCGCTCGGATCAACGGTAAAAGCCATATGGCTGGTGGTACACTATCAAGCTGTCGTCCGCCGTGGTTTGAAACGTATATCGCGTCTGCTCCAAGACCTTGCAGCCGTTGGGCATCCTGAGCTGATGTAACGCCTTTCACAATTAGTTTCCCTGGCCATTTTTTTCGGAGAATTTCAAAAAACTCCCAATCAGCCCCTCCACGATCAGCGTCTCGGCTAAACTTCGATTTCCCATCACTACCCATAAAGTTTTTTGGGCTTGGCACTCCTGCAGCGAGGGTCGCAAGCGACCACTTTGGGTGGGATGCAAAATCCCAGAACGCACGTGCTGTCATTGAAAATGGGAGATTCAAGCCATTACGTAAGTCGCGTACCCTGCGTGAGACTTGTGGTACGTCTACCGTTAACACAAGGGTCTCAAAGCCGGCGTTAAGTGCTCGGTCGACCATAGCCAGTGTTGCCTCAATGGAAGTTCCGAAATACAGCTGAAACCAAGCACGCTTGCCTGCCCATGCTGCCATATCTTCCATCGAACTAGAGGCCGCAGATGATAGGCATAGTGGAAAATCGAATTTGTTTGCAGCATCAGCTAAAAACTTATCTGCGTTGGGGCATACTAGATTACACATTCCCATAGGTGCCACACCAAATGGCACACTGAATTTCCTACCCAAGATCGACGTAGAGAGCGAACGGTCTGAAACATTTTCCATCACGCGAGGCTGTAGCATGATATCGTCAAAGGCTGTTTCGTTACGTGCTACACCTACCTCACGACCTGCTGCCCCTTCAATGAAGTCATAAACAAGTCTTGGGAGGTGGTGCCCCGCTAAACGCCTGGCATCCTCAGTTGAAAATACATGACTATTTTTTTGACGCACGTTGTAATTTACCTCCAGTAGCTATGATAGCATTTCCTTTTTACGGTAACTTGACGTGGTGCGACCAATCGAAAAGCAAAGGGAACCTATACGCAAGTGCTATGTGGGTACTGGCACAGTGCCAAAAGTTGATTAATAATCTGACTTTTTTAAGTTTTTGAATATAAGTGGGTGCGGTACTGATCGCTAGGCAGCGTCAGCGGCTCTCTCGGCTCATCACTCTTACTTGATCAACGCGGTCTTCCAGTTGGTTGGAAAAAAAATCTACAAATTTTAGTGCTTCGCGCGACAAACTTTCACGCTGTGCTGTTACTATGGTAACAAAATATGTTAAATTTTGCTCTATTGGCCTGAATACAACTCCCCCCATTTGGACAGCTTGCTCAGCGGAAAAGGGATCGGAAATAGCAAGCACAGATGCCTCGCGTACAAGCGCTCCAGCAAGTGGCATATTCGCCACCGTGAGGCGTGAGCGCGCTCGCAGTTTGTCCGATAGTCCCGGCTCTATCGACATCATGGAATCTGGATAGGTGTCTCCAAAGGTTACAAAGGTCTCCGTCTCGGCAAGTTTTTTCAGGTCAACAGAGCCATACTGACCTGCTAACCAATGATCTTCTGGTATTAGGCATACATATGGTACGGATGTTTGATATAAAATTTCAACACCCTGGTGGTCTGGTTCACGACCTACAATGCCAAGGTCGATCTTACGTGTCTGTACTGCGTCTAAAATGGCTGGGGTGTTTCGCGATTGGACCTCGAAGCGAATTTCTGGATTTACTTTATATAGTGCACCAATAGCTTTTGGCAGCTCGATCGTAGAAATCGACGGTATCGACCCGACGGAGATTACACCACCTTGCGAAGTACGAATTGACTTTGCCAATTCTTCTAAGCGATCAATACCAATAAACATACCCTCAACGCCTTCGTAGAAGTGTCGACCTTCAATTGTTGGCGTTAGGCCTCGTCCCACACGGGCAAACAGTGGAAAACCAACTGCATATTCAAGATCAGCAACTAGCCGGCTAACACTGGGTTGCGAGATGTGCATCATTTTGGCTGCTCCTGTGATAGAACCCGCCCTAATTGTTGCTCTCAATGCTTCTAACTGGCGTAGATTCAAATTCACACCCCATTCGTTTATCTATGTAATAGACCTCATCCATATTTTTTAGCTATGTGTGCTTTACGTGCCTAAAGCAATGTCTAGAATAGAAATTTTGGTTTTCAGAGGTCCTAAGCTTACGCTTTGCCAGGGGTATTTCTGAGTGCGAGCTATGCTGTAAAATAAAGGTATGTCTAATCTGAATAAATAAATAAATAAATAAATACTTTTTACCTGCAATTTCGGTTAAGGTTAAAATTCAAACTACTGGGATTTAATGGCGAAGTGAAAAATACAAAAATAAGAAATGCTATTATCTGAAATATGTATAACTTTTATAAAGTAATTTTATAATTACTTAACCTATACCGACTGCAAGATTCAGGATCCCAGATCCAATAAAGATTAAGTGTCACAAGGGAGTGAATGATGACTAAAAAGTTTATTGCTCAACAGCAAAACAAATTAGCAAACGGAATTATTGGTCGCCGTCAGTTTATGATGTCGGTATTAGCGA
>JAVLEV010000207.1:0-3534 GCA_031920365.1 Planktomarina sp.
ACACGGGTTATTTTGGTTGAAAGTGACGTGAGAAAGGCTACTTTTTTACGCCAATCGGTGGCAATTTTGGATTTGAACTGTCAAATTCATAATGCTAGAATTGAAACATTGAGCCTGCCTTTGGCTGAGACGATGTCGGCAAGAGCGCTAGCGCCCCTTCCAAAGCTCTTGGAGTTCTCTCACTGCTTGGTAGAGGCTGATGGTGTTTGTTTACTAATGAAGGGGCAAAGCTATCGGGAGGAGCTTGCGGCTGCTCGTCAGTCATGGTCATTTGATTGTGATGTAATAAAAAGCCGTACCAATGCAGATGCGGCGGTTCTTAAAATTAGGAATATTCAACGTGCAGCCTGAAAAGCCAAAAATTATAGCTATTGCTAACCAAAAAGGTGGTGTTGGTAAAACGACAACTACGTTGAATTTGGCTGCGGCATTTGCCGAGGTGGGTCACAGGGTTCTGGTGTTGGACCTTGACCCGCAAGGTAATGCTTCTACGGGGCTGGGGTCGCTGGCTGATGAGCGTGAGTTTACAACATATGATGTATTGGTCGCTGAATCTGTGGAGGAACGCTTTGTAATTCAGACAAATGTTAAAAATCTTTATCTAATACCCTCAACGACCGATCTTAGCTCAGCTGATATCGAGCTTGCGTCGACCAAGAACAGAAGCTTGCTGTTGAGAACGGTCCTAAACAATTCTGATTTATCTAAATATGAATATATTTTCTTCGATTGCCCGCCATCGCTTAATGTTTTAACCGTAAATGCTCTTATTGCAGCGAGTTCTCTAATTATCCCATTACAAAGTGAATTTTTCGCGCTTGAAGGGCTCTCGCAGTTGCTGATGTCGGTACGAGAAGTTCGAAGTCTTGGAAATCCTGACCTTAGGATTGAAGGCGTAGTGCTTACCATGTTCGATGCACGAAACCGCCTGTCGTTGCAGGTAGAAGAAGATGCTCGTGAAAACTTGGGAGACTTGGTTTTTAATACGGTAATCCCACGCAATGTTCGTATAAGCGAAGCCCCGTCATTTTCCATGCCTGTTTTAAGTTATGATAGCAGGTCTAAGGGAGCGCTGGCATATCGCGAATTGGCACAAGAAATACTCTTACGACGGAATTAATGAGTTAGGAAATTAACATGGTCGATACAACTAAGCGTCAACGCGGATTAGGCCGTGGGTTGTCAGCATTAATGGCTGATATTGAGCCAACGGTGACTGAAGTGTCCAGTGACGTTGGCGTAATCCGCGGGACTACCCTTGTTCCAATTGAAAAAATACATCCAAACCCAAATCAACCACGCCGGCATTTTGATGCCGACGATTTGAGTGATCTCGCCGAATCCATCCGATCAAAAGGGATCATTCAGCCGCTTGTAGTTCGAGCGCACCCCAATAAAGTGGGAGGTTTTGAGATAGTTGCGGGTGAACGGCGTTGGCGCGCGTCCCAAATGGTGCCTTTGCACAATTTACCTGTTGTTGTTCGTGAGCTTTCAGATCGTGATGTCCTTGAAATCGCTATTATTGAAAATATTCAGCGTACAGACCTCAACCCCATAGAAGAAGCGATTGGCTATCGGCAACTTATGGATAAATTTGGCCACACCCAAGAACAAATAGCTTTAGCTCTCGGAAAGTCTCGGCCTCATATCGCTAATAACCTGAGGCTTTTGGGGCTGCCGGAAGACGTTCAGACGCTTTTAGTGACAGGAAAAATTTCAAGTGGTCATGCTCGTGCCCTTGTTACAGCTTCTAATGCCTCAGAACTAGCTCGAATTGTAGTTAGTCGTGGCCTGTCGGTTCGACAGGTTGAAAAGCTTATGAGGGATCCAGGCACTCCAAATAAGGTGGGTACAGCCCGTACCACTAAGGATGCTGATACTAGAGCGTTGGAGGGTGATTTGTCTGCGGCCTTAAAAATGAGTGTGCGTATAGCGCACAACAGAGGCCAAGAAGGCGGGTTTATTACTATTAAATATCAAGATCTTGAACAACTCGATGAGCTGTGCAGACATCTAGCGAGCAGTTAGTACATTAGCGACTGAATAAGCTGATTGAGTAGGGGGCGCCCTTTTTTAGTAGCGCGCACCCAATCATTAGATGTTTCAATAAAGCCCAGTTCGAATAGATGTTCAGGAACTTGAATTGGCTTACCTGAAACGGCTTCTACTCTAGAGCGAGAAATACCCTCCCTCATACGTAAACCCATCATAATTAATTCATTTGCATGATCTGTATTAGATAGAGTTTCCGATTTTACCGTTCCATTTGACTTTAAGGAAACCCGGTCCAACCATGCGGTGGGTGCAAGCGCTGTTTGTGTTGCAACACGTTTACTATTGGTCGTTAGCCGCCCATGGGCACCAGGCCCAATACCAATATAGTCTCCACCACGCCAATAAATCATATTATGTATTGATTCCATACCACTAGACGAAAAATTTGAGATTTCGTACGCATTTAAACCAGCGGCTTCGCAAACCTCATTTGTGAGATCAAACATGTCTGCAGACAGGTCTTCGCAGGGCAGCCCTCTCAAATTTCCTGCCTCAGCGCGATAGCCAAAAGCTGTACCTGGTTCAATAGTAAGTTGATAAAGTGACAAATGCCCGTCACTTAAGGCTATCGCCTCGGAGAGTTCAGACCGCCATTGCGCCAAAGATTGGTTTTGTCTTGCATAAATTAAATCAAAACTTACGCGGTCAAAGTTCAGCTTTGCTATTTTTAGTGCGATCAATGCTTCATCTACGGAGTGAAGTCGGCCTAGACGCTTTAGGTCTGTACTATTAAGAGACTGAATTCCCATGGAAACTCGGTTCACACCAGCTGCGCGGAAGCCCTCAAATCGTGCGGCCTCTACCGAAGACGGATTAGCTTCAAGTGTAATTTCAATATTATTGGCAGGGGTCCATTTTTCTAATGCACGGGCAATTAGTCGCTTAACTAAGGTGGGCGGCATTAAACTTGGTGTACCACCACCAAAAAATATAGAGTTTAATACACGACCTTGCGTTAGTTCTGCGTGGCGATCAAGCTCTGAGATGAGGGCTGTCTCCCAAACGTCAATGTTGACGGTTGGGCTCACATAGGAGTTAAAATCACAATAGGGGCATTTTGCTTCACAAAATGGCCAGTGTATGTAGAGGCCGAACCCACCATGGCGCCAATCGTTACTCAATACAATTAGCCACCATTTTGGAAAAAGCGTTTGCTCGGTGCGTGAGTGGTTGTTTTTCTGTAGGAAGCATTTCAGCAAATGTTAAAGCATAGCCTTCAGGTTGAAACATAGGGTCAAACCCAAAGCCGTGGTTGCCCCGCATTGGCCAAACTAATTTTCCATTTGCCTTACCGGAAAAAACCTCATCGTGCCCGTCAGGCCAAGCTAGACACAATGTACAATTAAATGTTGCTTTATAAGGCTGATCTGCACTAGTTGATTGCAACATTTCCCAAACTTTAGTCATGGCTTGGGAAAAATCACGGCCATTGGGCGTTTCCGCCCAATCGGCAGTAAAAACACCAGGCGCTCCATTCAA
>JAVLEV010000208.1:0-3517 GCA_031920365.1 Planktomarina sp.
AATTGGTGCCCAGAAGGGGGGTTAGATATCCTAAAAAAGGCCTTGGTCCAAGTGCAATCATTGCAATAATAACATGTTAGCAACCCACAGGCTCAACGCAAGTCCCTTGTTTTCGGAGACATAGCGGTACCACAAAACAAATGCCGTAGACCAAGGCCCAATGGCGGGGGTAATGTGCCCAATTTCTAGAGTTGAGCCGCTCTACACTGGACCGTGCCCTCCGGATCTAGGATACCGCACCTCGGCCCACGGTTCTTTAGTGTTAGGGTCCTAGAATCATCTGAGAATAGTTTTGTTGGGCGCGTACGCTTATTGCCAATCCAAGTGAGCGCAAATGTTCTGAACCCGTTTTCTTATCAATTTTTTCGCTCACCAGAGATGCCGACGCCCCCTCCCCAAAAACTGAAGCACTGGGCCCAGAATTATCAAGATTTACAATAATAATTGTATTATTATTGTATTTATATTAAATACTAAATGTATACTTTATATATTAATCTGATTAAGGAATTTGTAGTGAAAAATTTTCTTTACCCCAGCGTTATTCTTGCGCTGCTTGCACTTCCCCTCAACGCTCAAGACGCGCCGAAAGCGGGAAAGTTCGCAACCTTCATAAAGAATATTGCGCAGGGTATTGAAAATAACGATGGGGAAGCCGCAGCCAAGACAGAAGCTGTCTCAGCGACTATTGGTGCCGCCAATTCCGAGCTGGATAAATTTGAAGATAGGGTCCTATCAACATCAGATTTTACACACTTTGAGTTAAACGTAGGCGCAGACGCATTCGGTGTAGCCACAGGTACAAAAACCAAAACCGAAGCCATGACTGTGTACCGCCTAGACGAGACAGCCAACTCGTTCACATTCAACCAGACATCGATTGTAAACTTCAATAACCGCACAACACTGAACACTGGTTTTGGCACTCGTCAGATAAACGATGATGAAACAATAATCTTTGGTGCAAACGTATTCTACGATTATGAGCTTGAATCAAAGCACAAGCGTAGCGGAGTTGGCATCGAGGTGCTGTCATCAATGTTTGAATGGCGGGTTAACATGTATAACGCATTATCTGGTACAATTAACTATAAAGCCATCGATGAGACTGCTCTTGATGGCAAAGATATGAAGCTAACTGCAAACCTGCCCTACTTTTATTCCTCCAATGTCTATTACAAGCGGGGGCAGTGGAAAGATGACGGTGACTTCAAATCCGATACAAGAGAACTTGGCTTTAATGCTGAAGTATCGCCCAATTTAATATTTGGTTTCGCGGCTCAGAAGCACGACAAAGCAAAATATAAAAGCGTTGCCTCTTTGAACTACTCAGTCCCACTGGGAGGAATGAAACAGCCTACCAAAGTAATGCAGGACGGCGTCTGGGCCACAAAGCTTAGGCCCATTAGGGAAAAGCTCTACAAGCCCGTCCAGCGTGAAAACCGTATCATTAAAAAGCGCGTTGTCCTTAGCGTAGCTGTGAGTGGAGCATAAATCATGAAAAATATTAAACTTATGAAATCTTTAACTGTTTTCTCGGCTGCACTTGTGTTTCAAATTTTTTCTGCAGCGGGCGCTCAGGCACAGGCACTCTGTTCCTCACTCACAGGTGGTGGCTTTCCAGCTGGAAACGAATGCATGGTCACACCAACCAAACTGACTTTCAAAATATATGAATTAAGCCTCTGCACTGGCCCAGTATCGCCTACCACTACAGCCATTCAAAAAGCAGCTCTCTGCGAACCACTATTTGTAAGCGCTTCAGGTGAGGACGTAGACCTTACACCAGGGGCAAGTTTCAGCATGGACGACGGCTTTTCAATAGAAGAAGGCACCTACACACACGGGTTGCTGAAAGTGAATACTACATTCTCAATGACAACAGCACATCAGTTCACAGCATCCTACACCACAGACGATACCTCAGGAACAGACACATCAGGTGCGTTCTGCTTCAGTAATGGTCGTGGAATAGACCCCTACGTACCGGCTGCTACCCATGCGAGTCAGATAACCTGTCACGCCTCCGCGTTCAGTGCCTTGCCAAACAGCATAACACAGAAGATGTTTGGAGAAGGCGACGCCACAGATTATGCCTCAAATCCTCAAATGAATACCGAGATAGCAACCCCAAACTCAATTGGCAGCGTGACGGCATATACTGACCTTTACATACTTAAGGCTGACTCCTCGCTAGCTACCGGCGACGTTACCCGTGCTGGCGTGGGCGCTGGCCGCGCAGCAACATTGGACGGTACTCATGATCGGAAATATATCCTAGCGGACCAGACCCTATCCAGCCCTGTTGTCATAAGCGCAGATACCAAAGGCTTGGGGGTCCAATTCAATGTAACGAATTCGGCGAGCATGGAGTGGAACGGTGCCTCTCCGAACTTGATTGGTCAAAATGTATTCAACGGAATGTTGTTCATATTCAGCGCAGATTAAACGCCGTCGCTGGCGCGTGTGGATGGAGTTCCAGTAGCCATCAGTCCTTCCCGGCTACTGGACAGCAACCCTAAGCGCCCGCGAAGCCCCGGCGGGAAAGTTGCTTCAGTGTGAGAAACTATTGGACCCAGTTAGTTTGTTCCGCTAAATTCTGGCGTACCCGCGACGGCTCCATCACCGACATCAAACGCGTTTGCTGCGATGTAGGACACGCCTAAGTTCCTTTCACTAACGTCGACAGAAAACCTAAATTAGCGAACATCATATAGAAAAATTACCTTCCTTGCTGGCGCTAGCGTCCTCTTGACGTGTCTTGCAGTGACGGCACCAGGTCATTAATCTTGCAGCCACAAATCAACGAAATCAAAGTGCCTTTTAGTGTAGTTTGAACTTTTCAAACACAATGTTCCAAGCACAGCCCCGACGGCACCCAATAGGCGCTACAAAATAGGACAGCCTTGAGCGGTTAGCCCTGGCATAGGACCTTCCACGAACCTATGTATCAGATAGCAGCAACACTCTGAGTAAGTCAGACATACCACAGACTAGTACCACAAAGTTATCTTCAGGTTCCAATAACAGATCCGATAAGAAAATTTATTGCCTGGTTGTAGTTAAAGGAAGATAAAAATGGCGCTCGACAAAACCAAGACCGCGACAGAGCGTCAAGCCGCTCTAGATTACCACGAGTTTCCCCGTCCTGGAAAACTTGAAATTAGACCCACAAAGCCAATGGCAACGGGGCGCGACTTAGCCCTCGCCTATTCGCCAGGTGTGGCAGATGCCTGCATCGAAATTGCCGCTAACCCTATGGACGCCACTCGCTACACCGCCAAGGGAAACTTAGTCGCTGTAATTACAAACGGCACGGCAGTACTGGGTCTAGGCAATATTGGGGCACAGGCGAGCAAGCCAGTGATGGAGGGCAAGGCGGTGCTGTTCAAAAAGTTTGCGGGCCTTGACTGCTTTGACATCGAAGTTAACGAGGCCAATCCGGAGGCACTGGCTGATTTAGTTTGCAAGCTTGAGCCTACATTTGGAGCCGTTAACCTTGAAGACATCAAGGCCC
>JAVLEV010000209.1:0-3515 GCA_031920365.1 Planktomarina sp.
TCGCCCCAGTAGCTTACACCCACACTCAGCAGCATTTAATAGACGCGATGCAAGCCCTGCCCTTAGATCAAATCTCTAGCCGCGCAGAAGCCGAACAGGCCCTCAGTAAACACATAGAAGATCCTAGTGTACGCAGCTTTTTGCTACAAAGCCTTAACCTAAAAGAGAAGACCTGGCAGCTTAACTTGACCGTACTAGCCGCATCAATGGCACAAATTATTGGTTTTCCGGAGATTTCAGGCCAATTCACAAGCCCAACACTATTTCTCACCGGGGCCAATTCCAATTATGTGCGCCCCGCTCACCGCCCCATAATAAAAGCCTTATTTCCAAAGGCCCACTTTGCCAAAATTCCTCATGCCGGACATTGGCTGCATGCAGAACGCCCTCGGGAGTTTGAAGCAGCAGTACGGGCCTTCCTAGACACCTAAATTTAATATTTATTTCTTCTTTAAAAATTCCGTCAATATCACGACACGCTGGCCATTCACCCTTCCCTCAATCTGAGCATCATTACCTATTACCAATGAGATCCCCTTGATAGTGGCGCCCCTTTTAGCGGTGAAGCCCGCACCTTTTACCGGCAAGTCTTTTATCAAAACAACCGTATCACCCACAACCAAAGGCACCCCATTACAATCACGGTGGTTGCTGGTCACGGCTACATTAGCGGCCCATATACGGGTCTCATCGTCCAGATATAGCTGATCAGTCAAATCTCGGGCCCAATCATGCTTCGACAGTCGCAGTAACATCCGCGCTGCCAAAACCTGAACTGCGGGCTCGTCCGACCACATAGCTATCGCTAAGCCACGCCAGTGATTTACATCAGGCGATGAGGTCAGCTGATCTACACAAGTCCCACAGAGGGAGACAGAGGCACCAGGTGGGCCTCCCACAACTGGAGTGTCATAAAGTGATGTATCAGCATTACATAGGGGGCATATCATGGAAAAGCTTTCTAGTATTAACAGACAAAAGGCCAACGATCATCAGCCAGCCTTCATTGCGAGAGCTATTTGGCCTTTGCTACAATTCTAAAATAAAAAATTGTATTTTGCGGGCTAAGGTTTGGCTGATCGCTGCAAAGCAACAGTTTTTTTACATTTACATCATTACAAAATTAGCTGAGTGAAGACTTACCCATCCATCTTCAACGCTGAAATAAACGCCTCTTGCGGAATGTCTACCTTACCAAACTGCCGCATTTTCTTTTTGCCAGCCTTCTGTTTTTCAAGTAATTTCTTCTTACGCGTGGCATCACCACCGTAGCATTTTGCAGTCACATCTTTACGCATCGCACTCAAAGTTTCACGAGCTATTACCTTGCCACCAATTGCAGCTTGAATCGGAATTTTGAACATGTGTCGCGGGATCAGGTCTTTGAGTTTCTCCACCATCGCCCTGCCCCGGGTGTCAGCGCGGTCCCGGTGCACCATCGTGCTCAGCGCATCCACTGGCTCATCATTCACCAATATACTCATCTTCACCAGATTGTCCTGCTGGTAGCCAATCATTTGATAATCAAAAGATGCATAGCCCTTGGTCACCGATTTGAGGCGGTCATAAAAATCAAACACTACCTCATTCAGGGGCAGGTCATAAACCACCATCGCACGTGAGCCCGCATATGTAAGGTCCATCTGCATGCCACGCCTGTCTTGGCATAGCTTCAGCACATCACCGAGATATTCATCAGGCACCAAAATTGTCGCCTTTATACGTGGCTCTTCGAGGTGGTCTACCAGTGTCAAGTCTGGCATATCGGCTGGGTTGTGTAATTGCACAATCCGGCCGTCGCGCATGTGGAGATCATAGATCACTGATGGTGCAGTAGTAATCAAATCAATGTCATACTCACGCTCAATTCGGTCGCGGATCACTTCCAAGTGCAACAACCCTAAAAACCCACAGCGAAAGCCGAAGCCCAGCGCAGCAGAGGTTTCCATTTCAAAGCTAAAGCTGGCGTCATTCAGGGCCAATTTATCGATACTGTCACGGAGATCTTCAAATTGCGCTGCATCTACTGGGAAGAGGCCACAAAACACCACCGGCTGAGCTGGCTTAAAGCCCGGCAGCGCTTCTACGGTTTGTTTATCATGTGAAATAGTATCACCTACGCGGGTGTCACGTACCTGCTTAATCGAAGCAGTAAAAAATCCAATTTCCCCAGGCCCTAACTCGTCAATCATCTCCATTTGTGGCCGAAAAACCCCAATGCGGTCCACATGGTGGGTGGTATTATTAGACATGAACTTTACCCGCTCACCCTTTTTTAACTTCCCATCAATGATCCGTACCAAAACAATTACGCCCAAATACGAATCATACCAACTGTCCACCAACATAGCTTTAAGCGGAGCGTTGATATCGCCCTTTGGCGCAGGCAGCCGATGTACAACGGCCTCAAGTGTTTCTACTATTCCCTGACCAGTTTTAGCTGAAACCTGAATTGCCTCACTAGCATCAATTCCAATCACATCTTCAATCTGTTCAGCCACCCGGTCGCAATCTGAGGCTGGCAAGTCAATCTTATTAAGAATCGGCACAATCTCATGATCTGCATCCAGGGCATGGTAGACATTGGCCAGGGTCTGCGCTTCAACTCCTTGCGAGCTGTCAACTACCAGAAGTGAACCTTCCACAGCCCTCATAGAGCGCGAAACCTCATAAGCAAAATCAACGTGGCCTGGAGTATCAATCAAGTTGAGTACATAACTCTCACCGTTCACTGCGGTGTAATCAATCCGTACCGTATTAGCCTTAATCGTAATTCCGCGCTCGCGCTCAATATCCATACTGTCAAGCATCTGGGCTTGCATATCACGCTCCTTGACCGTTCCAGTCTCCTGAATCAGCCTATCTGCTAGCGTAGATTTACCGTGGTCTATATGCGCCACGATCGAGAAATTTCGGATGTGAGAAAGACGTGTCATTATTGGGATATGGAATAGAGTGCGAGGTTGGTCAATGGCGGATCAACATCCTTATCGAAGTGGACCATGCAGCAAGAGTAATTTTTACTAAAATTAAGCTTCCCAACACTACCAAATATACGCCCTGTGAAATGTCGCAGGCCTCCCGAATAACACTTACTACAATGTCTTTTGGGCCAGGCGAGGCGGTGTGGGCCCAGAAATTTAAATCTCGTCACAAATTTATCATCAGAATTCAAAGTAAGGCCTTAAAATAAAAAAGTCCCACTGACTGCAGGACCTTGTTACTTACAGTTTTTTTGATGGTTCAAACTGTTGCCTGTACTTTTGCAATATCTTTTTTGATTTTCAAGGCTGTGTCGGAAAGCTCGATGTCTTTCGACTTGGCCAAGAAAGCATCTAGTCCACCGCGGTGATCAACTGTGCGTAAAGCGGCAGCAGAAATTTTTAGCTTAAAGGCCCGGCCCAAAGCATCCGAGTGCAGTGTCAACTCATTCAAATTTGGCAAAAACCGACGACGTGTGCGGTTTTTGGCGTGGCTTACATTGTTTCCACTCATTGGGCCTTTGCCCGTCAGTT
>JAVLEV010000210.1:0-3511 GCA_031920365.1 Planktomarina sp.
GTCCACTTGTTCGCCACGGCGACAACGAATGGGCAGACATTGCGCGTTGGACTTTGAATGCACTTATCACGGCTGAAGAGCTGGGCGTGACTTCCGACAACATCTCTGAGATGGCTGCTGGCACAAATAACCCAGAAATCAACCGTCTTTTGGGTACTGAAGGTACGCTGGGCGCAATGCTTGGTCTGGACGCTGAGTGGGCAATGCGCGCCATCATGTCTGGTGGCAACTATGGTGAAGTCTTTGAAGGTAACATTGGTTCCGCTACAAACATCGGCTTGGCCCGTGGTTTGAACGCACAGTGGGCAGACGGCGGTTTGATTTATTCACCACCGTTCCGCTAGAACACTCTTTAATTGGGCGCAGAGTAATCTGCGCCCTTTTTTTATATGCCTAGGAAAAATCTGATTGTTAATAACATAATGTTAGTTTTCAGACACTCAGGGAAAAATTAAATGTCTCTACCGACTGGTACAGAAACAAGCTCATTTCGCTTGTCGATGTTGATCAACGACACACGGTATCGTTCCACTACATTTCAGGCAATTGCTTTGGTAGCTTTGATCTTTGCGATGGGTTATCTTGTTTCAAATTTATTATCAAATTTGTCCAAAGCAGGTCTCAATATCAACTGGGGTTTCTTAGCTGATACGGCTGGTTATGATATTAACCAAATGCCAATAGACTATAACAATCAAATGTCACATGGCCGCGCATCTATGGTTGGGGCCGTGAATACTTTAATTGTCGCATTTTTGGCTTGTGTAACTGCCACTGTTTTAGGTGTGGCTGCGGGTGTTTTGCGACTATCAAAAAACTGGGTCGTATCTAAGATAATGGCGGTCTACGTTGAAGCATTTCGAAATGTTCCAGTTTTGATATGGATTTTGATAATTTTCTTAGTGATGTCTAACGTCTTACCACAGCCCCGCGAATTTCGCGGTGACGCGGCAACTAGTGCAATGTGGTTTGATATGATAGCCTTCACTAACAGAGGTATTTATGTGCCGTCGGCCATTATGGGAAGTGGTTCTTGGACGGTCACTGTAGCTTTTTTAGCCTCAATTATAGGGGCTTTTAGCTTTAAGCATTATGCGACAAAACTTTTGTTTAAAACAGGACAAATGATCCCAACATTCCTCCCAACAATCGTTATTTTAGTTGTACCTTCAGTTCTAGTTTTCTTTTTAATGGGTAGCCCCATTGGTTTAGAGTACCCTGAGCTTAAGGGGTTCAATTTTAGAGGGGGCATACACCTCCGATTGTCATTGATTGCTCTTTGGTTTGCTCTGTCAATATACACAGGAGCTTTTATAGCAGAAAATGTGCGCGCAGGCATTCAGGCAATTAGCAGTGGTCAAAGTGAGGCTGCAGCGTCTCTTGGGCTTCGCCCAGGTAAAATCATGTCTTTGATTATTTTACCACAGGCGCTTCGCGTCATCGTACCGCCACTGATCTCGCAATATCTAAATATTACCAAGAATAGCTCACTAGCGATTGCGGTAGGCTATATGGATATTACGGGCACCTTAGGCGGGATTACTCTGAACCAGACTGGCCGTGCGATTGAATGTATCTTGGTTCTAATGTTGTTCTACCTTGTGATTAGCTTGTCGATCTCAGCGATTATGAATGTTTATAATAATGCGATGAAGCTGGAGGAGCGTTGAGATGACTGATAGAACAAACGTTGGCTTTGTACGTCATGAACCCATACCGGCGTCACCACCTCCGATTGCGCAAGCTGGTGCTATAAAGTGGGTGCGTGAGAACCTTTTTTCGAACGTAATAAACTCTGTACTTACTATCCTATCCATCTATTTTGTGATTAAATTAGTACTCGCATCAGCTCCTTGGATATGGAACGGAGTTTGGACCACAGATAGCCTTCGCGAGTGCCGCGAAGTATTGCAAGGTACAAGTGGAGCCTGCTGGTCAGTCTTGGCAGAGCGCTGGAACCAACTGTTGTTTGGATTTAAATATCCTGTTGAAGCTTACTGGCGCCCAACACTAGCCTTTATTTTGTTACTAATCAGCATTGCACCAATTTTGTTTAACAAACTTCCACGTAAGATGCTGATTATTTCAGTAATCTATCCATTTTTGACCTTCTGGCTGATCTGGGGTGGTACTATATTGATACCAGTAGTTGTTGCTGTTGCGTTAATTTTGGCCTATTTTACTTTCGTTAAAATGGAACGACAGATTGGGTTTGTCACTGGCTTGGCATCTGGTGTCATTTGCGCTTCAGCCATATTATATTTTGGTGGCTACGTAACGGATACTCTTTCAGGGTTCATTGCTCTCGAGCCGGTCGCGTCGCGTGATATGGGAGGCTTTATGCTCAACCTCCTACTTGGGACGATCTGCGTATCGCTATCCATTCCATTGGGTATTCTTTTGGCTCTGGGCCGGCAGTCTAAAATGCCAATCATTAAAGGCATCTGCGTTGTCTTCATTGAGTTCATTCGCGGTGTGCCTTTGATCACGCTTTTGTTTGTCGCCAATGTAGTTTTGTCCTACTTTTTCCCACCTGGAACCAACCTTGATCTAATTTTACGGGTTATCATCATGATTACTCTGTTCTCGTCGGCCTATATAGCTGAGGTGATCCGGGGTGGGTTGGCTGCTTTGCCAAGAGGCCAATATGAGGCCGCAGATAGCTTAGGTTTGGATTACCCACAGGCCATGCGGCTGATTATCTTACCGCAAGCGTTGAAAATCTCGATTCCAGGTATTGTGAACGTCGCTGTTGGCTTGTTTAAAGATACCACCTTGGTTTCGGTGATCTCAATGTTTGATCTGGTAGGGATGATCCGTGGTCCAATTTCCTCCTCCACCGCGTGGACGGGGATCTATTGGGAGCTTTATCTCTTTGCGATTATCCTATTCTTCGTTGTGTGCTACTGTATTTCACAATATTCACAATGGTTGGAGCGTCAGCTTCGAACCGATCATCATTAAGGGAGCTTTGAAAATGTCTGAAGCCCAGCTGCAAGTGTCTGACGAAGTCGCGATCTCGATCCAGAATATGAATAAATGGTATGGCTCATTCCACGTGCTGCGCGATATAAATCTTGATGTGCAACGTAGTGAACGAATTGTTATATGTGGGCCTTCGGGCTCGGGAAAATCAACACTCATTCGCTGCATTAATGCGCTTGAAGAACATCAACAGGGTGTGATCACAGTAGACGGTACGTTGTTATCATCGGATGTAAAGAACATCGATAAGGTACGCTCTGAGGTAGGCATGTGTTTTCAGCACTTCAACCTCTTTCCGCATCTTACGATCCTGGAAAACTGTACTTTAGCTCCGATCTGGGTGCGTAAAACACCCAAGAAAGAAGCAGAGGAAATAGCGATGCACTTTCTTGAAAAAGTCAAAATCCCTGAGCAAGCTGATAAATATCCTGGTCAGCTATCAGGTGGACAACAGCAGCGTGTAGCTATTGCTCGGTCTTTGTGCATGAAGCCGCGTATCATGCTGTTTGATGAACCAACGTCAGCG
>JAVLEV010000211.1:0-3486 GCA_031920365.1 Planktomarina sp.
ATCACGCAATGGTTAAAATACTTTCAGTAAAAGAGGTGGCGTTACGCCGTGCTTAAGGTAAAATAGACTAAATCAGGAAAAGTCAGAAAAATCGATGCAAAAAACTATTAGATCATACGAAAAGCGTCGTGGAGGGTTTCGGCGTACTTCTGCTTTGGTGGAAATCAAGCTTCGCACCGCAGGAGAAACTCGCGGATTTACCATCACCCGCTTGCTTACCCACTGGGCTGAGATTGTAGGCGCGCAGGTCGCACAAATCTGCACACCAGTCAAAGTAAGCTATGCACAAAAGGGGTTTGGGGCTACATTGGTACTCCTCACTACCGGCGCACAGGCGCAAATGCTTGAGATGCAGCTGCCACAAGTACGCGAAAAAGTGAATGCCTGCTACGGCTACAATGCAATTTCTCGAATACGAATCACTCAAACAGCCCCAGTTGGGTTCTCTGACGGTAAGGCACAGTTCAACAAGGTGCCCAAGCGCGCTGTCCCAGCGCCTTGCCCTGAAACAGTGGCGAAGGCCACTGCAATTACATGCACAATAAAGGATGAAGGGCTTAGAGCAGCGCTCGCAGCTTTCGGTGAAAACATCATAAAACATGAAAAGAGACGATAAGATGAAAAAGAATTATGTATTAGGTTTGTTTTTTGTGGCAGCGCTGTGCCTTAGTGCCTTTTTTGTAATGTTACCCAAATCATCAAGCTTTATGGGACCTAGCTTTGGCGCAGCTAATGCAACTACCGTAGGTGAGGCTGATCCATCTTTGATCGTTGATATGGTTATGGGCCGTGAAGATGCTCAGATCACAATGACAGAATATGCTAGCTACACTTGTCCACACTGCCGCTCATTTCACCAAGGCGCATTTCAAAATTTAAAAGCAGATTACATAGACACTGGAAAAATTCGATTCACATATCGTGAAATCTATTTTGACCGTTATGGCCTCTGGGGCTCAATTATCGCGCGCTGCGGAGGACAGGATAAATTCTTTGCTATTTCAAACCTTTTGTATACCAAGCAAAGCGAATGGATAAAAGGCAGCCCAGCCGAGATTGCAGACAACCTACGCCGAATTGGGATCACAGCAGGTCTGTCGCAGGACGCAGTGCAGGTCTGTTTTTCTGATGGGCAAAAAGCCCAGAATTTAGTGGCGTGGGACAAACAAAACCGTAACGCTGATGACATCACTTCGACACCATCTTTCGTAATCAACGGGACTAAATATGCAAACATGTCCTATTCAGAATTCCAAAAAATTCTAGATGCGCAATAGGTATTTATAGTCCAAGATCGGCTAGTTTTGCATCGATCTTGGACCAATCTGTGATCTCGAGACGCACCGGCAAAGTCAAGACATCCAAGCGGTAATCCGCCGGCAATCGGGCCGCATCTTTTTCGGTGCACACTAACTGTGCATTTAGGGACTTCGCCTTGGCAGTTAATCGTTTCATTACGGAGGCAGATAGGGGCTGATGATCTGAAAGCGCCTCATACCCCAAGATTTTAGCACCCAGTCCACGCAGGGTTTCAAAAAACTTTTCAGGGTGAGCTATGCCAGCAAAAGCAAATACCGCCACGCCTTGCCAACTCATACCAGTCAGCAATGGCTTAACCTCAGCAGTAAGGTGCGGAACTATCAGAGGTTTCTTAAAACGCTTTTGATCTACGTCCCCACCTATCGAAATACAGAGATCAGCCCGCTTCAAACCAACTTCCGAAGGCTCGCGCAGGGGCCCTGCAGGTATACAAAGTCCATTGCCAAACCCCAAGGCCGCATTCACCACAACAATGGAAAAGTCCTTTCGTATAGAGGGATCTTGAAAGCCATCATCTAACAAAATTACATCTGGATTTTGCGCAGACGCCAGCTCCAAACCAGTCACACGCTTACGCGAGACTACTACAAGACAAAAGGCGGCGACCAATAAAGGTTCATCACCTACCTGCCCCGCACCATGCATCTCTGGATTTACCAGAGTTGGGGCCTTCACAGTACCACCATATCCACGCGACAGGACCACAACCCGTTGACCCCTTCCCTGCAAATATTCAACCATAGCGATGGTTACTGGTGTCTTTCCCATCCCGCCCACGTTAATATTTCCGATGCAAATCACCGGACAGCCGACTGGGGTCGCAGCCGTGTCTCTGCGCTGTCGGCAAGCAGTCGCGGCTGCGTAAAGCATACCCAGGGGCCGAAGGATAAATGCCATCATGCCGCGCGGTTGGTACCAAAATTTTGGAGTGTGCGTCATAAGTATAAACCTCCAAATCCTAGCTTTTGCAGGGCCAACTCGACTAGTCGATCAGTTGCCACAGCACCCTCTGACACAACTTGCCACCCCGTTGCGGCCATATCAGCACATTGATCCGGCTCCATCATTGCTGCCACCCTTTGGCTCAAGTCAACCTCATCCTTCAAGGATTGCGTAGCCCCCGTTTCGCTCAGGCGTGCATATGAGTGCTGGAATTTTTCGATTTTGGGGCCATGCACCACAGCGCTACCCAGTGCCGCAGCAATCATTGGATTAGGTACATCACCCATCGAAAAGCTGCCACCCATGTAAGACAAAGAGGCGAGACGATACCAAAGGCCCGTGTCACTATCATCATCAGTCAAAAAAATCTGCGTGCGCTGTTCAGGCTCGCCCTCTGCTGCGCGCGCGTGGGTTAGTAAATCAAACTCATCACAAAGTCTCAAAAAATCAGGTTTATTAGTAGGGTCGGCCAGATCAAAAATTAAAAGCATCCGGTGCGCTTTGCGTTGCGCTTGTAAGAAGGCCTCAAGAACAATACGGATTTCTTGCATAGGGACACAGTGCGCAAACCAAACTGGCCGCCCAGTCAGGATCTCGCCAATACGATCTCGCTCTGCATCGTCACATCCCGGCGCCACAGCGCCGCACAACAACGGTCCCAGCACTTCGATGTTGCGTGCAGGCAAGCCAAGTTTTCGCAAGTGTCCAGCTTCCTCAGTAGTTTCAACAAATGCATAGGATACAGGCCGCAGGGCTTGTCGCGCGATCGTCTTGCGCCATAACCATCTCCGACTCCTCAATTGCTGTATTTTGGCGTTGATCAGTATAATTGAAATCGAAAGCCTATGGCTCAATGCAAATAAAGGTGTGCTGATACTGTCATCCGCCCACAAACACAGATCTGGCGACATAGTATTTAGGAAATCTAACCCTAGTTGAGGCTCCGCTTCCTGCAGGACGAAGACTTCACTATCAAAAATATGTTCTGATACAGGAGCCGACAGCACATATGACAAAGAAGGTTCGATCAGTTGAGCGCGCATTAGCACCTCACGCATCGCATCTATAGCAGCTGGTGTAGCCGCATGGGCCCACAACATAGGGCCACCTGCACGCGCAAGTGTCGTCATTCCAGCACCATCTTACCCAAGGACACTAGGCATCATAAGCAAGTTTCCCTCATATTTTTTACATTCAAGAGGTATCTTAACGATAGTTTAGGTC
>JAVLEV010000212.1:0-3479 GCA_031920365.1 Planktomarina sp.
CGAGGATTTTCAGTCCACTGCTCTACCCCTGAGCTACCCGGGCACGGGTGAGGAACGTCCTCAAGGCTGTGGCGTATTTAGGCGACCGCGATAAGACTGTCCAGAACATTCCGATAAATTTCTATCCAAAACGTCCGAAAATAAAAAATACATCGAAGAACGAAGTGCATTTAGATCTATTGAGGTCTTAGAGTATACGTTATTGGCCAGATTCCTCATTATCAGTTTCAAATTCAGAACTATCAGTTTCTTGATTATTTGCAATTACATAGCCACCGATCAGCCATTTTCCAAGATCTACATCTTTGCATCTGGCCGAGCAGAATGGTCGGTATGGTTCCAACGTAGTTTTTTTACAAATAGGACAGCTCATTTAAGCAAGTCTTTCAGCACAGCACGCTCGCGTTTTCGTTTGAGCTCACCATGGCCTAATGGCGTCCATCCCACAAATTCTGTTGCTATCGGACAGGTCCGCAAAGCTGCACGCAGAGCTACCTCAATAGGCTTTCGGTCACGCTTAGTCATCGGGGCAAAATCGATAGCAACCTGCCCTGAATAGCCACGCAAACGCAGCTGGCGAGGCAAGTCTTGTACTGCAGCAAGATTCACTTTGAGCGCTGCGGCAGGTGACAGATCAGCGCCTGTGTTGATATCAACTGTGGTCATAGCGCGAGTTTGCTCTACAAACATCCCACCAACGCCCAGTGCGACCCAAGAGCCCTGTGCCGCTTCAATTTGATCTAGGGCACCACTAGCTTCCAAGTCTTCAGAGCCTGTCAAAATATTAGTAACGTCAGACCATTCCCTCCAAGCCTGTACATGTGGGTCATCGCCTTCCAGCAAGACTTCTGGCTCAAAACCCACTTCAGCAGATATCGCCTCTGCTGAGGCGCGCATAGCTTGGATATCTTCCACGACGTCTTCCATATCTGCCAAAGCGGCAGAGCTGCGAATTATAAGCCCCATGTTAGAGCCTTCCATTTCAGATTTCGCCAGCATAGTTAGATTATCGCGCAAATCGTCAGAGCGTATTTTTCTAGACACATTCAGACCAGGCTGATCCGGTGTCACGATCGCGTAGCGGCTTTTGAAAATAAACCGTTGGTTGACGGGATCGGCCTTACCAGCTTCCGCAAACCCTGAGGTTTGCACAGTAATTGCTTGGCCAGGCGCCAATCCTTTAGCTTTTTTTAAAAACCCAGTACCATTTGGTAAGCGGAGCATAGCGCCGCCGATTCCTTTTACTGGGCGATCAACGACCGCCCGCAAAATTGTTCCAAGTGGCAGCCGGCTGAGGTCTTCAACTAGCACGTCTTCTAGTTTTCCATCTACAAGCAAAGCCGCCACTTTTGCGTCACCTAAGTGGCCCAAGACAACTTGCTTGCCCTTCATGCCTGCCCCCAAATTTGTAGGCCCGCGGCCTGCAATAAATGGGAGGCTTCAGGCAGCGGAAGACCCATTATAGCAGGGTAAGAACCTGAGATCCACGGAATGAACGAACCAGCAGGCCCCTGGATGCCATATGCACCAGCTTTGCCCTGCCAATCGCCCGTAGCTAAATATCCTTCTAATTCTTGTGGTGACAACCGCTTCATCTGCACAATCGAAACCACATCTTTCTGCCAGGTACGCTCTGCATTTTTGACAGCTATAGCAGTGATCACCTTATGCCGTCTGCCAGAAAGTTTTTGTAAAAAAGTACGGGCTTCATCAATGTTGTTTGGTTTGCCCATAATTCTGCGCCCAAGGGCTACAGTGGTGTCTGCACACAGGATCACTTCATTTTTAGAAGCAGGCAGAGCCGCAGCCTTAGACGCAGTGATCCGATTACAATAGATGCGAGGCAGTTCACCCCTCAGAGGTGTTTCATCTACATCTGGGGCACGCACTTCGGCAGGGTACAAGCCCAGAACCGCCAGTAATTCGCGCCGGCGAGGGCTCCCTGATCCTAAGATCAGCTGTTTATTTGAAACGGTAATTGATCCGTCCTTTAGACAAATCGTAAGGGGTCATAGCAACTTGCACCTTGTCACCAGTCAAAACCCTGATGCGATTTTTGCGCATTTTACCCGCCATTGTTGCAACAATCTCATGGCCATTTTCCAGCTCAACCCGAAACGTCGCATTAGGCAGGAGTTCCTTGACGACACCGGGAAATTCGAGTGGTTCTTCCTTGGCCATGGTCTCTCCTTTAAAAATACCCAACTAATTATTGGGCGTGCCCCTAGATGAGGTGCCTTGCGCGAATTTTCAAGTCAGATTCAACCAAAATCGAGCAAAATCGCATAATGGTGTTGGAATTTAGCTTACAACGAGGCAGAGGCACGTAAACTATAACGATTTAACGTCATTTTTATGAAGTATTCGGCAGCCCTAAATATTTTAGTGACTATTTATCGTGTGGACCAAATTTTGTTGTAAGTCTTTCTATGATTTGATCTCGAGCCTTTCGATAGGCTGTAAGTTTATGATCTCGGCCTTCCCCAATACCCGTAGGATCAATGATAGGCCAATATTCCACCTGCAAAGCATAAAAACGGGTAATCTCAGCAGCCTCGACCTGGCTTACAGGAGACAGTGCTACAATCAAGTCAAATGAAGATAGCTCATCTCCTAGCTTTTGCATCTGATCAAAAGAGCGGGACTTATGCCGGGCCAGCTCAATCCCCATTTCTGCGCAGACGGCTATCGCAAACCCATCGATATCCATATCAGCTAAGACCCCGGCCGATTGCACGTAAGTTTCCAAGCCATAGAACTTTTTCATCAAACCCTCAGCCATAGGAGAGCGCACTGCGTTATGATCACAGCAAAATAAGATAGATTGTGGAAGAGGCGATAACATCTTCACCCTCTAAAATGCAAAACACAGATAAGCGTGAACAGACGCCGGGCAGTCTGATCATCGATATCGGCTTTACCATTTAAGCGCTCTTGGAGGACGCGTGCACCTTCATTATGAATACCACGCCGGGCCATATCGATGGTTTCAATTTGGTTAGGTGGCAGAGTTTTCACAGCCTCAAAGTAACTCTCACATATTTGGAAGTAGTCTTTTACCACCTGGCGAAAAGGGCCAAGCGACAAATGAAATTCAGCAGCTTTGATTTTTGCATCTGTCGACAAATCAAAGACTAACCGGCGCTCTTTAATTGAGAGGCCCAAATGGTAAGGGCCTTCTTGAGCAGATTTGCTCTCAAGACCTGGGAGGTTAAAACTATTACTTTCTAGAAGATCAAATATCGCCACCTTCCGCTCCCGATCAATCTCAGGAGTAGGTGGTGGTAAGTTACGATCATCCAAATCTATTTTCGAAATATAGGCCATTATTTATTGAGCTTATCCAACCGCGCCCTTACTGACAATCCATGCGCTTGCAAGCCTTCCGACTTAGCTAAAGTTTCAGCTGATGGGCCAATCTGTGCCAGGGACGCAGAACTCATTTTGATCAGAGTAGTACGCTTTACAAAATCTAACAC
>JAVLEV010000213.1:0-529 GCA_031920365.1 Planktomarina sp.
GACTTCATATGACCAACCAGCAATAGAATTGCCCCCAGGCCATAAATTACACCCTGAGCTCGCATCTGCGCTTGTTTTTCAAGATTACGAGTAGACAGATACATCACCGTTGGCGGTCCCCAGATCCCCGACAAGCCACCACCTACACCGCCAAGAAATGCACAGCTAATGGATAGGCCAGTTTCACTTTGCCCCTTAGGCTGCCAACCGCTCAGCATCAAAATAGCGAATCCCATCACCAAAACCCCAAGGCACAAGAAAAATAGAGGCTGTGACAGAAAAGGTACTATCTGCGTTGTGATCAAAAGTACTGTATATGCGAACCCTAAAAACCATCGATGGTCAAATAGCGCTTCGTATGCAGCCACAAAACCCTGACGGCCAGCCTGCCAACAATTGGTAATTAATGTGGGTAAGATCAAGGTACCTAGTGCCATGTCTGGGCTCATAAAAATAGTCATCCCAGTAATAAGGATCATGGGCATTGCAAAACCAACAATACCCTTTACGATCCCTGCAAACATAGCGC
>JAVLEV010000213.1:539-3463 GCA_031920365.1 Planktomarina sp.
GCTCTAATCATCCTAACATAAAAAGTATAAATTTTCGACACCCGCCCTGACAGAAATAGGATGTATTTATGAAAACAACAGTAATTTTGCCCAATCTATTAATTCTAACCGCGCAGGCTGTGCCAGCAGCAGAGGCTGTATGCAAAATAGCTAAAGGTAAGTTGCTACATTTGGTCAGCACAGAGGGCCAGGTCGTAAACTCTATGATCGATGATCACCAAACTGCAGCCCATGGTTTTGCTTGGGTGGCCACCTATGTCGAAAGCCTACGACAGATGCAGAGGTGGGCGGAAGGTTTGACCGAAGCACAACAGTTTGGCGAAGTCGAACAGTTAATCCACCAAATCGCTTTTGGGGAATATTTATGCCAACTATCCGGTGGCATTCCAATGAACCAAGGAGAAATACTACGTCCCCAAGACATTAGTTTGACTCAAGAGGACTTAGCGCCCCTGCGAGGGCCAGCCCCAAAATTACTTGCAGCATCTGGGAACACACAAGCCGCCCGCGTCCGGCTTGTCGCACTCATGCAAGAGCGTGAAGCAGATACGATACTGGGCGCCTCTGGCCTAGATGAAGAATTGGAAATGATCCGAGAGCAATTTCGACGTTACTCAGTAGAAAAAATTGAGCCTGTAGCTCACGAATGGCACCTTAAAGACGAATTAATTCCAATGGGGGTGATCGATGAATTGGCTGAAATGGGCGTATTTGGATTAACAATACCAGAAGAATACGGCGGATTTGGTCTATCAAAAGCATCAATGTGTGTGGTTAGCGAAGAACTCTCACGTGGCTACATAGGAGTGGGCTCTCTCGCAACACGTACCGAAATAGCAGCAGAATTAATCCTCGCAGGCGGCACAGAGGAGCAGAAAAAAAAATGGCTGCCAGCCTTGGCCAGCGCTGAAAAATTACCAACTGCGGTATTTACCGAACCTAACACAGGATCAGATTTGGGTGCGCTGCGCACACGTGCTGTACCAAATGGTAAAGATTGGACAATTACTGGGAACAAGACATGGATCACACATGCATCACGTACCCATGTGATGACACTCCTTGCGCGCACAGACCCTAACACAACAGACTACAAAGGCCTGTCAATGTTTTTAGCCGAGAAAACGCCAGGGACTGATGCAGTCCCCTTCCCCAGCGAAGGCGTAACTGGCGGAGAAATTGAAGTCTTAGGATATCGAGGCATGAAGGAGTACGAAATGGCCTTCGATAACTTCTCCGTAAAAGGAGAGAATTTGCTTGGAGGTATGACTGGCAGGGGCTTTAAGCAGCTTATGGAAACTTTTGAGAGTGCCCGAATCCAGACTGCAGCGCGAGCTGTGGGTGTAGCCCAATCCGCGCTAGACCTTGCGTACAGGTACGCTATGGACCGCAAACAATTTGGAAGACCTTTGATAGACTTTCCAAGGGTAGCCAATAAGCTGGCAATGATAGCCGTTGAGCTGGTCGTGGCCCGCCAACTGACTTATTTTAGTGCATTTAAAAAAGACCAAGGGCGCCGCTGTGATATCGAGGCTGGAATGGCTAAACTTTTAGGTGCGCGCACAGCATGGGCTGCCGCTGACAATGCGTTACAAATTCACGGTGGCAACGGATTCGCCCTTGAGTACAAAGTGAGCCGGATCCTTTGCGATGCACGTATTTTGAACATCTTTGAAGGCGCAGGCGAAATACAAGCCCAGGTTATTGCGCGACGCTTGCTGGGTTAACCTGCGTTGTGGTACTTATGCTTCAAGAGTAAATTCAGCCAGATTTTAAAATAAGGATAGCTATATGAGCTTTTTTAGTGAGCTGGTATCAACTATATTCGAGAGGCGGTACCAAAAGGTGCTACTCAAAGAGGCGGACGGCAAGCCGGTAGTCGAACTCGCAGAGGCACTGCTGGGCAGCATTGGCGAAGTATCAGGGGTCACCCTAGCGCGCAGTATCCTAGATCGCTATTCCACTATGGCGCAAGCCGAGAAATTAAGCTTTTTTGAGTTCATGACCGATGATCTAGAAATAGATCCTACACATGTCATTAAAACTTTAGAGGCCTTTAAAATTGAACCGAATAAGGCCACATATCAGGCTTTTGCCGAAGCAAGTGAGCCCAAGCGACAAGAGCTAGCACGAAGATTAAATCAAGTTCCAGGAGCCACTGGCCAACTTGTAAAAATGCGCAGAGATCTGTTAGAAATGATTAAGGATCGTCCGAAGTTAGGCCCGTTAGATGTAGATTTAAAGCATCTGTTCGCATCATGGTTCAATCGTGGATTTTTAGTTTTACGCCCTATCAACTGGAGTAGCCCTGCCGATATACTTGAAAAGATAATCGCTTATGAAGCCGTTCATGCGATCCACAGCTGGGACGATTTACGGCTTCGTTTAAAACCCAGTGATCGGCGTTGTTTTGGCTTCTTCCATCCCTCAATGCCTGATGAACCTTTAATTTTTGTAGAAGTTGCCCTAACAAAAGGCATTCCAAATTCTATCCAAGAGCTACTAGCTGAAGAGCGTGACCCAATAAGCGCCGCCGATGCAGATACAGCTATTTTCTATTCCATTTCAAATTGCCAGGTAGGGTTGGCAGGTATATCCTTCGGGAACTCTCTGATTAAACAGGTTGCCTCTGACTTAGCTAGAGATTTACCAAACCTATCAACCTTTGGGACCCTGTCACCTATTCCAGGCTTAAATCGTTGGCTGAAGACTTCCAAACTTGCAGACGAAAACCTTGGTCAGGATAAGGCCTTGGCGGCCTATTACCTGCTGAAAGCAAAACAACCAGACGGGATGCCACTCGACCCTGTTGCTCGCTTTCACCTGGGCAATGGCGCAAAGGTTCACGCAGTGCATACTCAGGCAGATACGTCGGCGAATGGCTTAAAACAATCAAATGGTACGATGGTCAACTATCTCTACGA
>JAVLEV010000214.1:0-3437 GCA_031920365.1 Planktomarina sp.
AGCGGCCAAGTGCGTCGCAATCAGCATCAGTCTGGGTGGCGCTCCAAGATACTGCTACTTCAACACCTGCCCTTTGTACGGCAAGCTGCAATGGTAATTGCGCTGCTAGTTCCCCTGATAGAATATTTTTCCCACTACGTAGTGAGGTTAGGCTTGCAGCGATTGCATCTGTTACATTGGCTCCGGGTGCGTAATAGACCTGTCCGCCAGTCATTGCGCACAGATGCCCTATATTGGCGTCTAGACTATTATTACCAACTAGAATGGCGCTGATCCTCGCCTTTTTTGACTTTAGCTCTTCAACTGTATGTGCCCAAGTCTGGCCATCCGTTAGAACTAGTATGTCTTGCGCCCCAAAATCTAAAAGCTTTTGAACTGCTCCCGCTAGTTCCGTGCCCCCTGCAGGCTGTCCCAATTTTTGTACGGATTTCACTATACTTGGCCCTTTAGCAGCACCAAGCTTTTCGCAGGTGTTATCAAACTGCCATAAAGATATTTGATCCTGTGACTGAAGGCGTGAAAGTGACGATGTTAACCCGCTCTGCATGGCAGACCAAACTGAAGCACCTAATTTGCCCCCATTTTTAGGATCATTATTGAATGAAAACCTATTTCCAATTGCGGTTCCAGTAGACCCTGATCTGTCCACCAAAATGGCGAGGTCTAGCAAGTCGTCTGTTGTTTTGGCAGGTGTCAGTTCCATCTCAACGATTTGTCCAGTGGCTGACACCCCAGATACTTTGCCAAAACAGCCATTAGCCACGCGCAGCTCAATGGCATTGTTCAACATAACTTCGACAGGTTCACCTTCGCTGATGATCCGTCCATCATCCAAAGATGCTATTCCCTGATCGCAGACGGCACTGATCTGTGCCGTAAACTGCACCTGTGAACTTGTCATAAGGTCATCTGCTGGCATGAGAGGCGAGGTGCCATAGATTTGCCCGACTGTTGTTGGGATGCGCAAAAACGGTTCCCCCGCGATACAGCCCATAGAGGTGACTGTCTCAACTCAACTATCACCTCTTTGCCGGGTGCTAACTGTGCTACAGAAAGTGTGTGAACACCCTTGAGGACTTCCTCATGCAAGATTGCCATTTTGCCTTCATCGATAGCGCCCTCATAATCATCCCGCGCAGCACTTTGATTTTTGGCGGTCGCAATCAGTTTTCGGTCATCAACTGTGGCTGAAAGTCCTGTCACAACTGTGTCAAACCCGACTGGCATCGTAAGCACAGCCTCAATTGCAACATCTTCTTCATTACGGAAAACACGCTGTGTTCGAATAATTGCAACACCGGCTTTTATTTCTATAGCTATCTCGGTTGATTGCATTGGTATGAGGCGACCCGCACCCTCTTGGAATGCCGTCAGTCCCTCATGTAGGGTTTGGATTTGGTGGCCGAAAGCTGCAGGTTGCATGATGTCATCCCTTTGAAACATAAGTTTTTAACGCAATCGATATTTCTTCAAGTACCGCATCCACATCTATTGAGTCCGGCGGGATCGATGGATCAATCCGCAACTCAACACCTCCTGATTGGACTATGGGCACCGCATCGTCGAATGCCATAATAACCTTGATCGACGCGGGCTTCATGCCCAGCCTGTAAAAGGCCAGATAACGCTGCGCCTTCAGCGCATGTTCTTCACCGTAAGCATCAGCACTACGACCAGTTTTGTTTGCAGAGGGTAAGATTTCCTCCGCAACCATGAAACGTATTTGTCGAGGCGTGATGCCAAGGTGTTCAGCAAATTCGGCGAGGGTCATTAAAACTTCCTAACACGACAAGTTATATGTCGCGATTAAGTAGATGTCAATAAACATGACAAGCTTTTTGTCGTTTTAATTTTGCTGTGCCTCTGACGTGTCAACCCTCAGGCATAAGCCCCGCGGCCGCCAGCTGGCGCTCAAGTTGCTTTAGCTCGCCCATAACCCGACGTCGTACCATCGCCACGTGGCGCTGGGCTGCTAACTTTTCTTTTGTCTGCCACCCGTGCTTGATATTAGCGTCTGAGATGCGCTGTAAGCCCTGCTGAGTCCTTACGCCTGTCGATAGCCCCTAATGGAGTCTGCAACGGCCGTTGTGCTTGTAAGCGGCGCTCTGGCACTCTGTGCCCCGACGGGTCGACCAGCGGCCCCACCACCCATCTGTTTCCTCTGCTGCGGGGCCATACTCCGGGGGGTATACGCCGTTTTTCAAATAAGGAGTCCCATATTTACCTAGTAATACAAGAACGGACGAACGATTAGCTTTTTATGGTTTTGCTGCGCAACGTTTTCGATGCTAACCCGCTGTCGGTTTTCGTCCCGCTGTCCGTAGCCCACGTATCAAGCCCCTGTTGTGCAGATCGTTCTCTATTACCCGTAATTCGGCTAACATAACGCTGCGGCTTTGTTTCGCCGCGAGTGTTTCCGTGCCGTGCCGGTAGTTCGGGTGGTCTGTGCCTCGTTTTATTGAGCTGCGCTTTCTAGCGCCGTGTAGGCGACACGTAAGGCACCCGTATGCAGCAGGGTTAAGGCAACGGTGTTGTGTGGATTTAGCACGTGCTGTGCACTGTGCGGCGTTGTGTTTTAAGACGCTAGCTAGAGGCATAAGTGGGGCCGATTCCGATGAGCGTGGGGTCTGGCGGTGAGGGTGGATGCATATCTCGGTCACCTCTGGGAAAGGGGTAAGTTAACCACTGCAAAACTGTCTTCGATCATCATTAGAACCGTTCTTATTAACCTCTGGGCGCGGCAGACTCGTTTAATCGTAGCGTCAATTTGTTTTGTGGGTCCGGCGATCAAGGGCCGATATCGTTCGCACATATTAACAATATCAGATGCTTTTATTTCCGCTCTGGCGGCTAGTTTTGCTGTTTCTGGTGTTGGGCTGGCATAATCATACAGTGACAGGACGCCCGGTAAAATTCGATAACCTAAATCCTCGGCCAAATCCTCGGGGAGCCGCTTGAATTCACCGCGCCAATCCGCCCCAGTCCAGCCGCCAAGTTGATAGTCGTCAGGTATGTTGATTTTGTCTTCCAGTGCACTCTCAATTAAATTTAAGCCGTCGTACTGACGTCGCCAAGTGCTGTAGGATTCGGACAATTTATAGGTACACGGACTCAAGGGGTTTAGTTCCCTATTTGCTTTGCCTGCGTCGAAGGCTTTTCGGCATTTCTTAGTCATATCTGGCCCTCTAATTTAACTGTTATACTATAACACTAATTGTGGACTTTGTGAATCGGTGGACTGCTTACAATAAGAAAAATTACCTTTGAGGCCATGAGACATAAATAAAACTTTTGATGCCTCTTATGGACGGCTGGTAACAGCGTTTTCGGCTTTATTCTAGGCGGGGACGCGTACATTTACCTCGCATAGCTGCCTCGCGGAACTATCATTTGGAATGTTTGGCTTTGGCTTGGCATCTTAGGGCTGCGTTATACAC
>JAVLEV010000215.1:0-3416 GCA_031920365.1 Planktomarina sp.
GGGATAAAACTATGCCTGTTACGCCACCAACAGTAAACATAAACACAAAGCCAACTGCAAATAGCATTGGTGTTTTGAATTCGATAGAACCGCCCCACATTGTGGCTATCCATGAAAAGATCTTTACCCCGGTTGGTACTGCGATAACCATGGTAGCCAACATGAAGTAAGATTGCTGCGTTAATGACATTCCAACGGTATACATGTGGTGCGCCCAGACAACGAACCCCAAAGCGCCAATGGCGATCAGAGCCCAGACCATCGGTAGGTATCCAAAAACTGGTTTTTTTGAGAACGTTGCGATCACATGTGATACGATACCAAAGGCCGGTAAGATCACGATATAAACCTCCGGGTGTCCGAAAAACCAAAGAATATGCTGGTAGAGGATCGGATCCCCACCGCCAGCTGGATCAAAAAATGCCGTACCAAAATTTCGATCGGTGAGTAGCATAGTTATAGCACCTGCTAGAACTGGTAAGGCCAGCAAAATTAACCATGAAGTCACAAAGATGGACCATGCAAACAAAGGAACTTTAAACAATGTCATACCTGGTGTCCGCATGTTCAGGAAGGTCGTAATCATGTTGATCGCGCCTAAAATTGAAGAAGCACCGGATAGGTGAACCGCAAAAATAGCAAAATCCATGGACATGCCACCTTCATTAACAGACAGAGGTGGATACAAAACCCAACCTACACCCGAACCAGCTTGGCCATTTCCACCAGGCATGACTACTGACAGTACTGCCATCGTGGTTCCGGCTACGTACATCCAATAGGAAAGGTTGTTCATCCGGGGGAATGCCATGTCTGGCGCTCCAATTTGCAATGGCATAAAATAGTTTCCAAACCCGCCAAATAATGCTGGAATGACCACAAAGAACATCATCAAGATACCGTGGCCAGTGATCAGGACATTCCAAAGGTGCCCGTTGGGGGTGCAATCGCCTACGGCAGCGGCTGTCATCCGCGCACCTTCCATACACATGTATTGTACGCCTGGCTCCATCAGTTCCATCCGCATGTAGACCGTGAAGGCAACAGAGATAAAACCGGCCAAGCCGCCAGTTAAAAGGTAAAGTATACCAATGTCTTTGTGATTAGTGGACATAAACCAGCGCGTAAAAAACCCGCGGTTATCTTCATGATCATGTCCGTGTACGGCTGCGTCGGCCATCAGGCTCTCCCGTTTATTGACTACCAAGGTATCACAGTCGCGTCGCGTCTGTGATACCTTGGTCTAAATTAGTCTCTATCCCTCAAAAGCCCACAGCGCAACGCGCAGATGAGTGTTTTCTATGGGTTAAAGTGGCGCAGGCAAAGCTGTCGAAGTATCTGGTCTGATTGTAGTGATATTCGAGGATCTGGTGGGCAAGCAACTTCATCATAGAGTAAGAAAAATAGTATTTTCCTTACTATTTTCTAAGTTGCAATGTGTTACGGAGTTAGAAATATTTGGCTAAAACTGCGTTTTAATGCTAGATCTAAGTCTTCTACCGCAACTGGAAGGCCCAAATCGACAAGGGATGTTATCCCATGGTCTGCAATGCCACAGGGGATAATCCCCGTGAAGTGCTCAAGCTCGGGCTCTACGTTTATAGAAATTCCATGAAAGCTAATCCATTTACGTAGGCGAATACCGATTGCGGCGATCTTATCTTCTACTTGCTTGCCTGATGATGACAAGGGTTTATCTGTGCGCTGCACCCAAACGCCAACTCGGCCATCGCGAACCTCACCCTTCACATTGAACTCGTCTAAAGTAGCAATTACCCAGTTTTCCAAATCTTTCACGAATTTTCGGACATCACGGCCCCGTCTTCCAACATCAAGCATTACATAAATCACCCTCTGTCCAGGGCCGTGGTAGGTATATTGCCCGCCACGTTGCGCTTGAAATACTGGAAACCGATCAGGCTCTGTCAAATCTTTCACATTGGCGCTGGTACCGGCGGTATAGAGCGCTGGATGTTCAAGTAGCCAGATAACCTCGGGGGCGTTTCCAGCAAGGATTTGCTCCACGCGGTCCTCCATCCATGCGACAGCATCGGTATAGGGTACAAGTTCTGTAGAGGTTTTCCACTCCACTTCTAGAAAAGTTTCATCTTGTGGCATCATTTTTCAATACAGCCCTTGAGTCCGTTTCATCGTTTCGATATGCGACACTATGTTCACTATGGCAAGCGGTCGTGGCGGAATTGGTAGACGCGCAGCGTTGAGGTCGCTGTGAGGTAACACTCGTGCGGGTTCGAGTCCCGCCGACCGCACCAGATACTTTGCATAAATTCATTGTAGTTCCGTCGATTTTAGTCGTCGAAACAGTTCATTTCGGCAAAAATTTTCTAAAAAATATGAATTAGGCGGTTACTATTGCAATCAATAGTCCGCTATGTGCCCACTAGCTCCACGTTCCACATAGCCATACAAGGCTGACACTCTCTAGCCACTAGGGTCCCTGATGCAGAAGTTTTCTCTTTAATTTTTTTTTACTTATTGTTAGGTGCCAATAGAAATATGTTTAGGAAAGTACTGTAAAATGAATGATGCAAAAATTCCAAAAAAGGCTGAAATTGCACCAAAAAAAAATGATATAATCAAGACTGAGGTTGCTAAAGCTGAAGTCAATAAGGCCGAAGTTTCTGAGACAAACACGGCTAATACTGAAGTAAAATCGTCAGACAATTCAGTATCTAAAACACCTTTGCCGCCTAAGTCAGCCTCTCAATCATCGATCAGCCACTTTTCTAGTGTTTCAACTCCACAATACCGTTCGGGATGGAATGAAATATTTGGTGGTACTGGAGGTATTGAGAAACAAGAAACGGTTAACATTAGCAAAAATAATTTCCCAAAGAAACTTAGTATTCTAGACTATGATATAGGTTTGGCCTTGAGAGATGCTCTTGATATAGCGTTCTTTGATGTAGCTGAGAAGCGTGGAGTGAGCATGAAAGATGTAAAAGGATCAGCACGGTTTGAGTATCATCTTAGTTGCGAGATTAAGGAAAAAATTTAAACTTTCAGCGCTATATTGCTTAAGATGAGGCTGCGATGGCGTATCTTTGGTTAAAATCGTTTATCGATATCTAGCAGTATTGAAAATAATGACTTGTGATACTGTATCTATCAATGCTTTCCCAAACGCACTCAGAACTTTAATGATTAATTGTAATAAAGCGTATGAGAGTGGTCAGTATATTTCATATGCTTAATAAATTAAAAACTTCAGGTGTTTTAAGTGTTTTAGCCGTGCATCCATTCTTTGGGAGTAATTTTATCCGATTTGGCTCATAAATTTTTCAGAGTGGCTAAATAACTTTATTACCTCTGGATAATTTTTATAGAGCGTATTAGTCAAGCAACATGCGTCTCCTTAGCTCAGCTGGATAGAGCAGCCGACTTCTAATCGGCAG
>JAVLEV010000216.1:0-421 GCA_031920365.1 Planktomarina sp.
GTAGAATATATGGCCCATCGCTCATTCAAAAAAGTGGGTGGGGCCGCCTTGTCAAATGCAGGAGGTCTTGCGTCTCAGGTGACTCAGGTCGATGTTTCTGGCATTTTGCTTCACGCTAATGCAACAGGATCGACCGGAGCACACATGAAAATGCTGCGTGGTATTGCCATGAAGTATCCCCGCAGTTCAACCGTTCGTAAGTGGGTGGAGATATGCATGGTCGCCAAATCGGCTAAAGCTGGCATACGTGGAACTAAGTTAGTTGGGGCGGTTATTCCCAGTGGTGCGTTGGGTATGGCAACAAATGTCATCGCAAACTTAGGGTTTGTGGGTGTGCAGATGAATTATGGAACTGTCGTTAACAAGGTTGCTATGGAGTTGCACTGGCGTGCAAATGTCGAAATGCGATTATCACGTATCG
>JAVLEV010000216.1:431-3319 GCA_031920365.1 Planktomarina sp.
GTGAATGGTCCGGCTAGTGCAGTCATGTTTGAGATTTTCCGGCGCCGTGGCGCCACCCGGTTTTTTGGTCAATATGATGTGGCTAACATTATTTCGGAGACTGGTGGTTGGTTCGCTTTACGTGATAAGTTGCTTTTGATGTAATAGCCCAACAGTATTTGTGAGAGAGGCCGCAAAGAAGCATTGCAAACCAAGCGTATCATATGGAGAGGGCAACCAGCGGCTGAACGCATTTCTGGTAACTTGTCAGAACGAGCGCGACTTAACCGTGAGTACGAGATGTTGACGCTTTTTGGCGGCGCTCAGGCGCCCAAAGTTTTGTGCTACGAAAATAGTGCAGGTTCAGTCCGTCTTGTCCGAAGTTGGTTAGAAGGTTCTACGCTGGATCAAGTAACGCGCGGTGAAAGGGCTCAGATTATTGCAAGATTGCCCGATATGCTTAGGAAAATTCATGAAGCTGGCTGGATTCACGGTGATTTGAAGCCTGAGAACATTGTCTCTGCGTCAACTGGGCCGGTTTTGATTGACTGGGAGCATGCAGCACCTATTGGGGCTGAGGTAAGCAGACTGTCAGCCCGTGCTGTGACCGTCGGTATGACACATCCTGACTTGATTTGGGGACGTGGATCTGTTCGGAGAAGGTTTGATTTCTATGCCTTAGACCAAATTGCAGCAGTATCGATCGATTGCAGTTGTTGACTAGCACGCCCGTCGTTTTGAGATGTCATGATCCTGCATTGCCTTGCCGCCTACAGCCGGCTCTATCAGACAAAGCTACTTAACATCGGACGAGCGACTTTATAGCGTCTTCTAATTACAAAAAATTCTCCATTTTGCTACTTTAAACTTGGCCTGGGGTCTCCGATCCATCTTGCCGAGGATCGGAGACCAAGACCTATGGGCCCCGGACAATAGAGTAGCCACCCACGGCCAGCCTATCGTGTTGCTGGAGCTCAATTTGCATCGGATGGTTTTGTTCGGCCTCATCGCAACACCTGAGTTACCCCTCCAAACTCTCTGATACGTTTAGTTGCCTTTAGCTCCAGCCCAACAACCAAAATGCGCATTTTTGGGAATCTGGTTCCCATTAATTTAGACTACCCCGCAAATGTGAGACTTTGTACATGAAGGATGTACGAATTAAGGAATTTATTTAACATGGTTGATTTTCCGTCCCGCCAAAAACTGTACGATAGCAACACGAAATTTTTTGGCCTTGATCAAGCCCTAGGGGTAATTTGGCATTTGTCGTCCGTTATTAGCATGGCACAAAAAAGCTACCCTGTAACGTATGCTATCAACCAGGGGTTTCAGTTGGCAAAAAATGTTCCAGTTAAAGAAAATCCTGGAATTTGTATCCCATTTTTCGCAAATAAATTTACCTATGACTATGCTAACCAAAGTACGGGTCAATATAAATGGATGGCGTCTGGTCCATTTAGTGGATGTAAGATTAGTATTTTCTCCGACAAAAATGGGGTGGGTATGGGGCACATTGCCCAGCCTAGTCCTGCCGCTGACGCAGAATATGAAGAATTCAGAAAAAGAGAAGGCGTGAAAGTTCATTATGAAAATAAGATACCTTTGCCCAGAGAAGACCAAAATGCCGGCAGTTACATATTTCTCGATCTAAGATCAAAAATTAAGATTATCACGAGAATTGATCTCACAGTTAATGGGATGGGGGCGAGTAATGGAACAATTTATAATGTTGAACCTCTCAACTGTAAGGGCTAAAAAGATTAAACATGTCAATGGATTTAAAAAGGTTTAGTTACTGGCCTTAATGAGCGCCCGTATCTTTGGTATCCTACTTTCTCCTTGTTAAAAATTGTAAGCTTCTATTGCACTAAACGTGCATCAAACGTGAATTCATAAAAAAAGCACTTAGTTTTTTTCTAGGTGCTTGATTTTATTATATAAGAGGAACTGGCTAGCTTCTAACGTCATCAACAAAAGCAAGTGGTCTAGGTTAAAGCAGCAACCATATAGCCTGTGTGGACAGGTGAAGATCAATCAGTGAACATGCCTTGGCATTACCCCGGCCCCAACAAGGGCCACATCTGCGTTACTCCTTCACCGAGCCAGCTCCAGCGGGTCAGTACGATCTAAAACGTGGCGCTACTGCTGCCTGCATTCATTTTTGGGATTCTTAATCCCACTTATAGTCGATGTTTTATATTAGTTTTTATTATAACAAAGACACGATTTAAGTTTCGTTAAAAATAGGATTTGAAAAGGAAAAAATTGAGTGGCTAATGTACTTAACAAAAATCTGTTCTTGATCAAAGAGCATGTGGGCCTTTTCAAGGCTGCGAATAACTTCGATGTCTATGACCCATCCACTGGTAAGATTCTAATGGAGTGTCGGGAGCCAAATCTTGGTTTTTTCACAAAATTACTGCGATTTACTGATTATAAAACACATACACCGTTCGATGTCCAAATTCGAACTCCAGATGGCCAACGTATTGTCCGAATTCAGAGAGGTATTTCACTTTTAGTAAGCAAGGCCACGGTAAGAGACGCTGATAACAACCTTATCGGTGGGTTTGTTCAAAAGCTATTTTCAATTGGTGGAAAATTCAATGTACTTGATAAAAGTGATCAAGTAATTTTTCAACTTGAGGGAAAGTGGACTGGTTGGGATTTCTATTTTAAAAAAGATGCTAAAGAGTTAGCCCACGTGACAAAGAAATGGGCTGGAATAGGCAAAGCAGTGTTTACCAGCGCGGATAATTATATTTTAAAGATTTCTAATGATGTCCCCCAAAATGATGATGTAAGAAAACTTATTCTGGCGGCTGTCATTTGTATTGATATGGTTTTAAAGGAGTACTCCTTTGTTTAGGAATAAGCATTGGTTCCAACATAGGTTCAATGTGAGG
>JAVLEV010000217.1:0-3305 GCA_031920365.1 Planktomarina sp.
CCGTCACTAATTTGAAACCCCCAACTCATCACGTTTGGATCACCTAGCCCCAAGAAAGCCAGACCACTCTCGATTAGAATTGCAGTAGCGACCATTAGTGAACCGATAACGATAATCGGGCTTAGACAATTGGGTAATATTTCGTTCAGCATTATGCGGTAATCGCTCATTCCCAGTGTGTGGCACGCCTGTACAAACTCACGGTTTTTTAGCGATAAAAATTCGCCACGAACAAGTCTTGCCACTGCCGGCCAAGAAACCACCGTTATGGCGATTACGACACTTTCAATCGATGGCTTCATTATTGCTACAAGCAATATTGCGAAGATAAATGATGGAATAGTTTGAAAAACTTCGGTAACTCGCATCAAAATATCGTCAACAAGGCCTCCGTAATAACCTGCAAACGCACCAAAAATTACTCCTATGAAAACAGCTGCGAGAGTGGCGATCAATCCAATCATTAGAGAGGTTTTAGCTCCATGTGCTATTCCTGAGGCGACATCGCGGCCGATAGAATCACTGCCTAGCAGGAAGCCATTCACTCCTGGGCTAGAAAGTGGAAACCTTGAATAAAGAAAGGGGTCCTCAGGGTAAATAAAGCCAGCGATTGATGCGACCAGTATAACCAAACTGAGGATCAGCAATCCAAGTACGGCCGATCTATTGCGCGAAAACCTTTTCCAAAAATCGTTCAATTTCAATTAACCTCTATTCTTGGATCAAGAAAACAGTAAATTACGTCGACAACTAAATTTACTGCAACGACCAGCACAGAAGATAAAAGAAAAATGCCAAGTAAAAGGTTTAGATCTCGGGCGAAAAGGGACTCAAACGCCAGCATTCCCAAACCTGGCCACGCGAAAACTGACTCAACAATAACGGAGCCTCCAATCAAAGCACCCACTTGCACGCCAGCCATCGTAACCACTGGTAAAAGTGCGTTGCGCAGAACGTGTACGAAGGTAATCCGTCGTTCAGTTAAACCTTTGGCGCGTGCTGTAATGACATAGTCTTGGCCATATTGTTCTAGCATTGAGGCTCTCATCATTCGAGTGTAGAGGGCTAAATAGAACAGAGATAAGGTAATAGTCGGTAAGACTAAGTGATGAGCAATGTCCTTGACACGATCAAACCCTTCATAAAACGCTGCACTGTTTTCCATGCCGCTGGTGGGAAACCAATCATTTTTTATCGAAAATAGAATAATCATCATGAGCCCTACCCAAAATAAAGGAGTAGCATAGGTAATCAATGCGAAAACGCTTATCATAGCATCTTTCCAAGTATTTAGATTGATGGCGGCAAATAAGCCAAGTAATATTCCAAAACCTACTGCAAGTATGATAGTACTGGTCATTAAAAGTAATGTTGGCCAAAATCTGTCGATAATTAGTTCTGTGACCGGCATTTCGTGTCGATGCGAGCGGCCAAGGTCAAGTTGAACGACGTTTTTTAGATAAACGGCCAATTGAACTGGTAGTGGTTTATCCAGGCCAAATTTCTTACGCATTTCCTCCATGTATTCTGGTGTTGCTGACCCAGCTTCCCCTGCAAGAACATCTACTGCGTCGCCTTCAGCCAAGTTAAGAAGGAAAAAATTCATGACGACAATTGCAAGAATAATAGGAATACCCTGCATCAGACGTCTGGCAACATAACGAAGAATTTTATTTGTTCTGTTCATACCTGTTTCATCTTTAGTAGTCTATTAAGTGCTTATCGCATTTTTTGAGGAATAGTAAAAAAAATGAGCTGGGAACCGGCCCCAGCTCATTCTTGCATTATTAGGTGCTAGTCTAGATAGGCGTCGCTGAAAGACGCATAAGCGCCCATGGCCGACCCGTAGGCACCCTTAAGCTTAGTGTTGTACACGGTCAGAAACTCTAACTCGAACAAATTTACAACTGGCATGTCTCTGGCCAGAATATTTTGTATTTCTAAGTATATCGCTGACCGATTTTCGGCATTTGGTTCTTTCATACCTGCACCGAGCAAGGCGTCTAGGCCTGCATTGCTATACCGCGATGAATTCACAAAGTGTGTACCTTTACGGATCATATTGGTACCGTAATGGCGGTGAACACCTAAAACTGGGTCAGACAATTGGTAGAAATAGTTCAGATTCATTTCAAAGTCATAGTTATGATAAACACGCTTAAGCCACGTTGGCACATCTTCGTATCGAAGCTCAACGTCGATCCCAATCTCACCCAAGACCTGCTGGATATATTGACCTCCGCGCTTCCAGTCTTCGCCATAAGGAATCAAGTCGAACATCGCCTTCATTCTCACGCCGTCACTATCTTTTTTGTATCCTGCGTCATCAAGCATTTTATTAGCTGCCGCTATATCTCCGCTTGCAGGATAGTTTGGCATTTTCGCATGAAGACCAGTTGCCGCAAAGTTACTTGAAAGTGCGCTTGTTGCGGGGTTTCCATAGCCGAAAAAGATTGTATCAATCATGTACTGTCTGTCGATAGCTGTGGAAATAGCACGGCGCACCGCGGCATCTGTAAACGGCCCCTCTTTAGTATTGAACTCGATCAAAGCCATTGGATTAATCATCGAGTAGCCATCTGTGGTAACTGAGATGTTGTCTTTTTCTTTGTTCAGCCGAACAGCTTCAACGTTTGATACAGCGTTGTAGGCTGCATAAAGCACTTCACCTTTTTCCATGGCTGCCGCGCGGGTTGAGGCGTCTGGGATAAATCGACCAACAATTCTGTCGATATATGGGCGGCCTTCTTTCCAGTAATTTTCGTTTTTATCTAGCCGGATATACTGGCCTTTTTTCCACTCAGTGAATTTAAAAGGGCCTGTTCCGACTGGGTTATTCGCTAGTTTAGCACTTTTGATGTCCTGTCCCTCAAGATGATGCTTCGGCACCATGGGAGACTCATATGATGAAAGTGCGCGTAACATATAGGGCGCAGGGTTGCCGAGATTGAACACGGCGGTATGAGCGTCCGGAGTATCTATACTCAAAACTTCTTTGAAAGAATTCGGACCACGGGGGTGAACTTTCTTCAAAACTTCCATAATAGTGAACTGGACATCTGCTGATGTAAATGGTTTGCCATCGTGCCAAGTGACACCCTTGCGCAGATTGAAAGTAATAGTTTTACCGTCTTCGCTTACATCAACGCTCTCGGCGAGAACTGGGACCATTTTACCATCATTATCATAGTCAAAAAGACCATCATAAATTTTTGGCCCAAGTAAGCCAATGGGGCCGGAAGTCGAGACATACCCGGCCATTGTGGGTGGCTCCGGTTGAACCAGAAACACCATCGATCCGCCGG
>JAVLEV010000218.1:0-3302 GCA_031920365.1 Planktomarina sp.
GATGATCAGCTACGTTTGTTTAAGCAATTGATCTCTGCCACTCAAATTGATGACAAGCGTTGGCCTGCGCGGCAGCTTGCTGGTGTCATTGATGGCTGGAAGAACCGGGCGTGGACGCCCGAGCAGGTGCCCGCATCAGAAGCTGGGGCATATGACCATATGGGCATCGAACTTTACCGGCAGTATCAGCACCGCCTGCGTGAGTTGAACGCAGCTGATTTTGGCGATTTGCTTTTGCATGTAGTGGTAACCTTCCAAACTAACTCTGAGGTTTTAGCGCAATATCAACGTTTTTTTCGCTATATTTTGGTAGATGAATATCAAGATACCAACGTGGCGCAATATTTATGGCTGCGGCTTTTGGCACAAGGGCATCAAAATATCTGTTGCGTGGGCGATGATGATCAATCTATTTATGGTTGGCGTGGCGCTGAAGTTGGTAATATTCTGCGCTTTGAAAAAGATTTCCCTGGTGCGCATGTGGTGCGTTTAGAACAAAATTACAGATCTACACCCCATATCCTAGGTGCTGCGAGCGGTATTATAAATGGGAACAAGGGCCGTTTGGGAAAAACACTTTGGACTGAAAAGCCAGAGGGTGAAAAAGTGCGCCTAATTGGCCATTGGGATGGAGAAGAAGAGGCGCGCTGGGTGGGCGAAGAGGTGGAAGCTTCTCAAAGAGGCACGCGGGGGCAGAACCCCTATGATCTCGAGAGTATGGCTATTTTGGTAAGGGCCTCGCATCAAATGCGGGCTTTTGAAGACCGCTTTTTGACGATTGGTTTACCCTACCGAGTTATTGGAGGGCCAAGATTTTATGAGCGGATGGAGATACGTGATGCAATGGCCTATTTCCGTCTTGCGATCAGCACTGATGATGATCTGGCCTTTGAACGTATTGTGAATACGCCAAAACGGGGCCTAGGTGATAAGGCGCAACAAAAAATCCAAATTGCCGCGCGCGAAAATGGAGTGTCTTTGGTCGAAGGTGCTAAAATATTACTAGCCACCAAAGGGTTAAGCGGCAAGGGTGCAACGGAACTGGGGCGTTTGATCGACGGTATAAGTCGCTGGAATGCACAGGTCCGAATAGAGGCAGAAACGCATTTTGCATTGGCTGAAATCATCCTTGATGAAAGCGGTTACACAACCTCTTGGCAAAATGATAAAACTCCCGAGGCTCCGGGTCGGTTGGAGAACCTCAAGGAGTTGGTCAAGGCTTTGGAGGGCTTCGAAAATTTACAAGGGTTTTTGGAACATGTTAGCCTGATTATGGACAATGAAAAGCAATCTGATGGGGCCAAAATATCGATTATGACCTTGCATGCGGCCAAGGGGCTTGAATTTCCAATGGTTTTCCTGCCCGGATGGGAAGATGGATTGTTCCCGTCGCAACGCTCTATGGATGAGAGCGGATTAAAAGGTCTGGAGGAAGAGCGGCGGCTCGCTTATGTGGGCATAACGCGCGCAGAACAAGTCTGCACCATTTCCTTCGCTGCTAATAGGCGCGTCTATGGGCAGTGGCAATCTGCTTTACCTAGCAGGTTCATTGACGAGCTACCTCCGGAACATGTGGATGTGCTTACACCGCCTGGCCTTTATGGTGGTGGGTATGGTGCTGTGGGTATGTCTGCAAACGCCAGTCCTGCCACACAAAGCATGGTGGGTAGTGACATTTTTGAGCGTGTCAGAAATGCAGATGTATATAATTCGCCAGGATGGAAGCGCCTGCAAGATCGCAGTGTAAAACGTGGTCTAGGCCAGCCAGTGCAATCCAAAAGTGCTACGATTGATTTGACAGCGGTATCGGCGTTCTCTCTAGGAGACCGGGTCTTTCATCAAAAGTTTGGCTATGGGGAAGTATGCAATATTGAGGGTGATAAACTGGATATAGAATTTGATAAAGCGGGTTCAAAGAAGGTGGTGGCCCAATATATCGAGAGCACTAATTCAGAAGATGATGCTCCGTTTTAAAAATTTGACTTTAAGTTTATTATAAGCCTTTTCTTACTAGAGACTGTTCTACAAACTACTTTGTAGATAAATTTGGTGCCACTTCATATGATTGAGAACGAAGACACTGTAATTTCAAATTCCCTATGGTCTGCAACGGCTAACCAAACTCTAACCTATCCTATCCTATGCTTACTGTGGAACTTGAGGCTGATGTAGCTATTATTGGTGCTGGATTTACCGGGCTGTCTGCTGCTCTGCATTTGGCTAAATTAGGTAAACAGGTAGTCGTTTTAGAAGCGCAAACTCCAGGTTGGGGTGCCTCTGGCCGCAATGGTGGGCAAGTCAATCCAGGCTTTATTAAAAACCCTAATCACGCAATCTCGAAATTTGGGGTAGATATAGGGCGGAGAATGATAGCGCTGTCAGGAAATGCAGGTAAGTTAGTGTTTAATCTTATCGCGCAGCACGACATCCAGTGTGATGCGCGTCCGGTAGGTTGGCTGCGCGCCGCGCATAATGCTACGGCGCTGCAAAGTTTAGAGCGAAAAGCTAGGCAATGGCAAACGCATGGAGCACCTATGCAGCGCCTTAGTGCTGTGGAGGTGGCTGAACTGCTAGGCACTGATGCTTATATTGGTGGAATAATGGACCCGCGTGGTGGTAATATCCACCCATTGAATTTTGCCCTAGGATTGGCAGATGCTGCGATTGCAGTCGGCGCTAAGGTTTATGGCCAAACTAAGGTTGAGACGGTGTCAACTGACGGGCCGCTTCATACCATTACTTCGATGCATGGACGAGTACGTGCGCGCAAGGTCCTTGTTTGCACCAACGGCTATACAGATGACCTGATTCCGGGGCTGCGCCAATCGGTAGTCCCAATACGTTCGGTGCAGGTGGCTACGGCACCCCTGTCAGATAACCTCCGTGCTAGTATTCTACCGGGACTGCATGCGCCTTCAGATACTCGGCGGTTGCTATCGTATTTTCGCACTGACGCGACAGGCCGTTTTATCATGGGAGCCCGTGGGGCCTATACGCCCGATGCAACACAGGCGCGGTTTGCTCAGGTGCGTGCCATTACAGTAGAGTTATTTCCCCAGTTGGCCGATGTGAAATGGCAATATGAGTGGGGCGGTTATATTGCTGCTACGGCTGATCACTACCCGCATTTGCATGATATGGGCAATGGAATAGCCGCAGGGTTAGGTTATAATGGGCGTGGGGTTGCGATGGCCATATCAATGGGTAAGGTTTTAGCCGATTGGGCGTCAGGTATGCCCAAAGGTGATCTTGGTTTTCCAGTGAGTAATTTACGCAAAATCCTGTTTCATAGGCTGCACCGG
>JAVLEV010000219.1:0-3298 GCA_031920365.1 Planktomarina sp.
TTTGGAAAGTATCAGGAGAACCTGGGTCACCACCAAAGAATACGGACGCATCGAGATTACGCAATTCTGTTTCAACACCAATTTGGTTCCACGAGTCTTTGATCAGAGCTTGAAAGTCCTGACGTACCGCGTTGGTGGATGTTTGGAATACGATGGACAAACGTACGTCGCCTTTTGCGCGAATGCCGTCAGAACCTTTTACCCAGCCAGCTGCTTCCAACATAGTATTTGCGCCAGCGATGTCTTGCGTTAGACACCCGGTGTTGTCCGATGCATAAAGTGCTGGCGCTGGAACTAAGTTACAGGTTGGAAGACCTGCGTCACCGTACCCTACGTCAACAAGCTCTTGGCGGTTGATGGCCATGGAGAGCGCTTCGCGTACGTTTTTGTCGGACAGGAAGGGGTGAGGTTCAGCAACTGTGGCTCGTGTTTCAAGTGGAAGGTCAGGTGAAGGGTTTGTGAGATTCATCTCAAGACGTTCTACCAACGCTCCAAATGCTGAGATTGGCTTTCCTTTGCCGCCTTCGGCCATTTTTGCAATGACGTCTGGTGCCAACTGCAGGTTCCAGCCATAGTCGAATTCACCAGTTTCCATAACTGCCCGACCAGAGGCTTCAGCTGATCCACCACCTTTAAACATTAATGAAGCAAATGCAGGCTTGCCCGCAGTGCGATAGTTATCGTTGGCAACCATCTGGATCACGTCGTTTGGCTTAAAGTTTGTCACCACAAACGGTCCTGTACCAATTGGGCCAAAGTTGGCTTCAGTGCACTCAGGTGCGCGTGCGCCCAAGCAATCAGCAAACTGCGCCGCTTGAATAATGGGCGTGGCCATGCCCACGAACGGTCCATAGGGGTTTGGCATTGGCTGATCGAACGTCACTTTTGTTGTCAGTGTATTAATTGCTTCAACGCTTTTGACGCCCTCAAATTTTGCGAGCTGTGCGCAGCCACCTTCTGGATCCATGCAATATTTAGCGGTAAACACTAAGTCAGCTGATGTGACATCAGAACCATCGGACCATACTAGTCCGTCTTTAAGTGTCCATGTTATTGATGTCAGGTCTTTTGAAACACCGCCGTTAGAAACTGTTGGGATTTCTGCGGCTAAATAGGGGACTATGTCGCCATTGCTGTCATAGCGGCCCATCGGTTCGATAATTAGGGAAGCTGATTCTAAATCTTTTGTTCCACCAGACAAATAAGGATTTAAGATCGATGGGGCTTGCCAGTAAATAATTTTGACTTCACCGTCACGACCACGTTCGCCTTCATGGCCATCGGCCATCGCCGTGGAGGCAACTGCAGTTGTCGCAATGGCCCCAAGAAAAAGGGTTTTTAATAGCATGATATTCTCCTTGTTGGACACAAATTGGTGTCTTTCTATTCCGCGGTTCACCAGAATGGGTCCGCAGTATTTAGGATGGATTGCATGGGGACAGTTTAGGTTACTTGCGGTCTAAATAGTGCGGGACACAATAATTTAAGCAATTTTAAGCCTGCCTCCCAACAAGCCAATATTAAGCACCGAAACAATATTTTTAAAAAAAAGCAACCCTATTTTATAAAAATTTAGCATCTATGGTGCACTAACATTGTGGAATTTTTGATAAAATTATGTAAAGTAGTAAACAGATTTGGGACTTAGGCAGTTGCATCTGTTTGACAGCCGCTAGTGGTTCGACCTAGCATTTTAGAAGCTCAAAATTGTGAGCGTACTTGGGGGCAATATGCTGGATCACGATAAGTCACATAAAATAGGTACGAAAATTGCTGAAATTCAGGGTTTAAGGGTGGAATTCCAGACGAAAGACGGCCCCGTGGTTGGTGTCTCTAACGTGTCTTTTGATATTAAATCGGGTGAAACTGTCTGTGTGGTTGGCGAATCTGGCTCTGGTAAATCGGTTTCTTCGCTATCAATGATGCGTTTGGTTGAGTTTGGTGGCGGTGAAATAACTAACGGTCGCCTATTATTTAACCGAAAAGATTCTGATGAAATTGACCTAGCGAAAACTGAACCGAATCTTATGCGTTGTATCCGTGGAAACGAGATAGGCATGATTTTTCAGGAGCCGATGACAGCCCTGAACCCAGTTTTTACTGTTGAGCGTCAATTAACCGAAGGTTTGCGCCTCCACAAAGGCTTATCCAAGGCTAATGCTGCAGCCAAGGCCTTGAATTTGATGCGTGAAGTTCGCATTCCAGAACCCGAACGTAGGTTGAAGCAATATCCACATGAATTGTCTGGCGGAATGCGCCAACGTGTCGTGATTGCAATGGCATTGGCCTGCGAGCCTCGTTTGTTAATTGCAGATGAACCAACAACTGCATTGGATGTAACAATCCAGGCCGAAATTTTGGCGCTCATGGATCGCCTAAAACGCGACACGGGTACGGCGGTGATGTTCATTACCCATGATATGGCTGTAGTCGCCCAGATGGCAGACCGCGTTGTAGTTATGTTCCGCGGGGAAAAGGTAGAAGAAGGCACGGTTGAGGATATTTTTGAAAACCCTCAGCACCCCTATACAAAAGCTTTATTGGCGGCGGTCCCTAAGTTAGGTGAGATGACTGGCAAGGCATACCCAGAACAAATGGTTTTAATGGGCCGCAATCAAAGCAGTATTGAACCGATCAAAGGCAGTGATGAAGTGTTGTTAGAAGTTGAGAACCTGACAACCCGTTTTGCGGTAAATGGTGGATTTTTTCGTCGTACTATAGCCAATGTGCATGCGGTTGAGGATTTGTCGTTCACCATAAATAAAGGTCAGACTTTAAGTTTAGTTGGTGAATCAGGTTGTGGAAAATCTACAGCGGGCCGTTCGATCTTACGTTTAATTGAGCCTCAGAAAGGCACCGTTCGTGTTGGTGGAAAAGACATCATGGCCCTCGACACTAATGATTTGCGTAACTCGCGCCTTGATATGCAAATGATTTTTCAGGATCCGTTTGCATCTCTTAACCCGCAGATGCAGCTATCAGATCAAGTTGCTGAGCCGATGCATAACTTTGCCATCCTTAAAGGGAAGGCGATCCAAGACCGTGTCGAAATGTTATTTGACCGTGTTGAGTTGCCCCGAAGTTTTATGCGTCGCTACCCACATGAGTTGTCTGGTGGCCAGCGTCAGCGGGTGGCTATTGCTCGCGCCTTGGCCCTAAACCCAAAACTGATAATCGCAGATGAAGCAGTTTCTGCTTTAGACGTGTCGGTGCAGGCTCAAGTGTTAAACCTGATGATGGAATTGCAGTCTGAATTAAACTTGTCGTTTCTCTTTATTTCGCATGACATGGCTGTGGT
>JAVLEV010000220.1:0-3254 GCA_031920365.1 Planktomarina sp.
ATCAGACAGAATTCCAAGGTATTTGAAACGGTAAGTGCCTGGACAACTCTCTATCGGACGCTGAGTATAAGTTTGAAATTGCACCTTTAGTTAAGATAACTTAATAAAAAGGTGTCGCGTTAAAAAGTGATGCGGTTTATGGATTCTGGCTGTTATATAAAAGGGTAAGTTGAGTTGGCGGATAATAGCCACAATCTTATTTGGATGGTATTCGGCGTTCTCTTGGGGGGGCTTTCGATCATTTGGTTGGGGCAAGTTCTGATGGGGGCCAGAGGGCCAGCGTACATTGATTATGCACTGCTGATCTGGGCTTGGATCCGGTCAGTTGATGCTATGAATCGGCGGCTTTTGCCTTGGATAGCTGACGAAAACGTCAGGTTTTCGGTGTCTTGGTTGCTGCCTATTGTGGCTATCGTGCTAATGGGTTTGAGCCATCTATCTGCGCCTGTTATATTTTTGGCTGTTGTCGGATTGACCGACCTGATTATCCGGTTTGTCGTCGATATTCAAAGACAATGGTGGGGCACAATCAAAAGCGTGGTCAGCGGTTTTGTTATTGCGATCTTAATGGGCGCAATCACCATCGGAGCTCATTATCCTTGGTTGGACGCTCTCTCGCCTGCTGGGATTGGGTACGTCGACGATTTCCGGGATGCTGCGACAGTTATGGCGTGGCACAATTATTCTGTCATAAGCCACGGAGTGCATGGTCTGCTGTTTGAGGCCTATCATTCGCTTTCGGCGATGTTTGCTTCCCCATTTATCGCCGAAGGGTTCGGGGTGTTCAGCGTTTTTATATTTTTGTCTTTAATCGCTGCGCCGGCCCTGATTGTTTACGGTATCTCAATGGTAATTATGCAAGCTCCGGCGGCAACGATCTCGCAAAACTGGCTGTTTGTTTTGGTGATTTACCTATTTTCCATTTCCTGTTTCAACTATATCTTTACCCAAAGGTCACTTATGGTCTCGACACTTTTAATGGTTGGTGTCGTTCCATTACTTGCGCGGCTTGCATTTCGAACGGTTGAGACATCGAGACTGAGCAACCTTATCTTGGCGCTCCTGCTGCCACTTGTGCTGTTTGCGCGGGCATTTAATGGCATAGTGTTGGCTGCGGTTGTTGTTCCTTTGATGCTGTTCAGGTCATCGGCACCGAAATATATCCTCATGCTCGGTCTTATTGCAGCGGCGGCGGTTGTAGTGTTATTTTTTGGGGCTACTGCGCGAGCGGAAACAAGTTATTTTAAGGGGCTAGTTATGCTGCTCACAACAAACCTGCCGTGGTTTATAAATGGTTGGGTCATTTTGTTGTTACCTGTTTTGATCTTTTTAAAAGAGCGGAAAACTTCTCCAGAAACGACGATTTGGATTTTAGTAAGGGATCCCTATTACGGGCCAATCATCTACATATGCACTGTGACGTTTTTCTTTTGTATGAGGACCCTAGAAAGCGACGATGCATTCTACCAAACTGTGCCGGCGTTTATGCTGCTTTTCTTTGCGCTTATTTTAGCACCAGTCCAAATGATATCGAAGCACTTTCCTTCGGGCGGACTTACAGATGGGCTAAGGTCGAAAGGTATCATCTACTGCGTCGGGTTTATTTTGTTGTCGACAAATTATCTTGCGAATATGAATTGGCATGCAATTAAAGAGGAACGTCGATTTATTAGACTATTGGTCGAACAGTCTTTAGAACAACGTGTCGCGTTGAGCAATAGTGGGACTTGTGATGCGGGTTTAGCACGTTGGGCTTGTGATGTTCGAATTAAACAGTTTGGTGCACATAATATTATTGAAATTTCAAAAGTCTCACTGCCCGCACGCTTGGCCACATCTGCGCAGCAACATGCCCAAACTGTTGATGGGGTAACTGCAGTATACGTAGCCCCAGAGCATCCTTATTGGCAGATGAAGCATCCTAGTCCGTCACTTGCCAGCCTCTACTTTATGTCTGTTGCGGGATTGCCGCTTGTTTTTGGCGCGCCAAAGGACAACAAAAATCCCGCCTATTCCATTATGACTGCGCATCAGGCAGAGGGTACGCTTTTACCATTGTTGGATATTGGAGGGGTTGAAGGGCTTTGTCAGGCCGCGCTAAAAGTTGGTGTAGATAATGTCGTAATTTTTGAGACCGTAGACGAGGCTGGTACCTTTGTAATGTGTGCTGAAGACAGTAAACGATTTGGTCAGCAAGACTTAGGCAGTTGAGAAAGAAAATCCATCTTATTAAATGAGTTATGTGTAAGTGACAAAACTTAAAAATATCAAATTGGAAGGTGTTTTGTCAGAACTCTCTGCCACGCTGAACATTTATACGCCTTGTCATAAAGAAGCACTTCAGGCCTGTTTTGATCGCCATAATTTTGGCCGGTCGTTGCCTAACTTTCGAGAGCTTTACCACGCCACGTTAATCTTGATCACACTGAGGCTAAGAGTTGAAGTATGGCCGGCCCGCGAAAGTTTGCCTTTATGGCGATGAATGACGCTGCCAAGGTCTTGTCAGGTTATAATTTGGCCTTTGCATTAGACGAGGGTCGCCAATCTATGTTGATAGCGACAATGGCACCCGATCGGCAAGTACTATCGTTTCTAAAACATTGTGCGCAGGCGCAGACCCCAAAGTGCATTGTTAACGATATGTTGGTACAACTCCATACCCGCAAAATTGCGCGACTGGGCAGTGGATTATACATCACCCCTACGGTGACATCCGAGGAGTTGAGGGTGCAGAGATACAATCAACGCATAATCGCGACCGCGGGAGGTGAGCATGACCTGTGCGTAGATTGGTGTTCGATGTTAGACGATAAAAACAAAAAAAATACTGAGAGTGCAAACCTTGCCAAAATAGTGGGGCATTTGATTGGCTTGTCAGCGGTGCCCAAAAATGATTGAGGCTCTGCGCAAGAACTTGCTCGTGCGGTTCTTGATTGTGGGCGTTGCGTCAACAGTCTTGAATTACAGTGTCTATGCGTTTTTCTATCTTGTGGCGATGGTTGACTATGGTAAGTCATTCATCATTGGGTTTTTATGCGGCGTTGCATTCAGCTACTTCCTAAATCGCGCTTGGACGTTTCAAGTCAAAACTGCTGGTCACACGCGCGATGTCTGGCGCTATTTCACCCTCTACGCGACGTCGCTGCTGATTGGTCTTGTCTGTATAAGCTTGGCAGTTGAGTTTTTCGCAGCCGATCCACTTTTGGCAAATTTGGGAACGATTTTAGTAACAACTTGTACGAACTACACCGGCT
>JAVLEV010000221.1:0-3234 GCA_031920365.1 Planktomarina sp.
AACGCCGCGTTGGGCAATTGCGCACAAATTCCCTGCCGAATTGGCTTGGACCGAATTATTAGACATTGATGTTCAAGTTGGCCGGACCGGCGCCCTTAGTCCTGTAGCTCGGCTCTCTCCCGTCACTGTTGGTGGCGTAGTGGTCTCAAATGCAACATTACATAACGAAGATTATATTGCGGGCTTCGATGGCAAAGGTAGTCAAATTCGGGGTGGTAAAGACATTCGGGTTGGTGACTGGGTTCAGGTCTTCCGAGCGGGGGATGTGATTCCTAAAATTTCCGATGTGGATTTGTCTCGCCGCACCTCAGACAGCAAGCCTTTTGATTTTGCTAGTAAATTGGAATTGGAAGGTATTGAAGGCCGACGCGACGCAGGAGACGCAGTTTGGCGCTATTCGGGATCAGAGTTGCTGCCCGATTTAGCCATTGAAGCGCTTAGACATTTTGTATCACGACAGGCATTTGATATTGAGGGGCTTGGAGCCAAGCAGATTGAGCAGTTCTATCACCGCGGTTGGATTAGTAGCCCAGTTGAAATTTTTACCCTTAAACAGCGATTTGGTCAGGGTCAGTTACAGCAGTTGAGTAGTCTTGATGGTTGGGGCAAAAAATCCGCAGAAAAACTGTTTGATAGTATCGACCAAAAACGCCAGATTACGCTGCACCGATTAATTTTCGCCCTTGGTATCCGGCATGTGGGTGAGGGGGCCGCCAAGCTGTTGGCGGCGCGGTTCTTATCTTGGTCTGAGTTTGAGGCCACAATGTGTGCTGCGGTGCTTGGGAGTGAATCTTGGGCTGAATTAGTTGATATTGATGGCATTGGTACGGTAATAGCTGGATCAGTAGTTAAATTATTTCATAATCCAAGAGACTTAGCTGAAATACAAAAGCTTGTTGTGCAGTTAGATGTTATACCTACCGCACAAATGGATACGTTGAGCAGTCCCGTTGTGGGAAAAACTATAGTGTTCTCGGGTGCGCTTGAAAAAATGACTCGTGCGGAGGCAAAAGCTAAGGCGGAAACGCTTGGTGCGAAAGTATCAGGCTCGGTAAGTACAAAGACGGATATCTTGATAGCTGGTCCCGGTGCTGGATCAAAAGCAAAGAAAGCGGCTGAATTGGGGATTAATACTTTAGATGAAGACGGTTGGATTTTGCTGATTGCTGGATTATGAGCGGCCGTCCAGAGAACTTGTTCCCTTTGTTTTCTGACCTAACCAGTTTACCTGGCATCGGTGAAAAAACTGCAACTTCTTTTGGAACTTTAAAAATCTCTAAGCCACGCGATTTGATTTTTACTTTGCCCCATTCAGTGGTGGACCGTCGTGTTGTCCCAACCGTCCATGGCCTATCCGCGCCTAAAACTGTGACTGTACAAGTTACTGTTGTACAGCATATTGCTGCTCGCAGTCGGGGAAAACCCTACCGTATTATTGTTGAGGACACTCAATCCCCTATAGAGTTGATCTATTTTCATACTCGCAGCGATCATCTTGAGAGATTGTTGCCCGTTGGGGAGCAGCGGTTAATTTCAGGGAAACTTGAGGTTTTTGACCACCGTGCGCAGATGGTACATCCAGATCATGTGCTTCCCCTCGATGAGAAAAGTGCGCTCCCAAGCTTTGAAGCAGTCTATCCGCTTACTGCTGGTGTGAGTCATAAGGTCATGCTGAAAGGGGTTATGGCTGCAGTTTCTCTGGTTCCTGACTTAGTAGAATGGATTGAGCCATCGCTACTTCGTGATCGTTTTTGGCCAAATTTTTCTACTGCGTTGAAAATGGCCCATGCCCCGGAATCAGTATTTGACATTTCGGCACAGGCTCCAGCTCGTGAGCGGTTGGCCTACGACGAATTTCTGGCCCATCAGCTGACTAAAGCCATTGCGCGGAGCAAAGCTCGGGCGAATACTGGTCGTAAGACTGAGGGAGACGGGCAGTTGCAAGCAAAGGTTTTAGCGCAGCTCCCTTATACGCTAACTTGTGCGCAATCGCGTGCTATTGATGAGATTAGTGTCGATATGGATAGCCAACGGCGGATGAACCGCTTGTTGCAAGGTGATGTGGGTGCCGGCAAAACGTTAGTTGGGTTTATGGCGTTACTACAAGCAGCTGAAGCTAGAGGGCAGGGTGTTTTGATGGCGCCCACAGAGGTTCTTGCTCGCCAGCATTTCGAAAGTTTGTCTGTATTGGCTGATCATGCCGGTTTGCGGCTTGAGATTTTGACTGGGCGGGATAAGGGTGTGGAGCGGCGCCAAAAACTGATAGATTTAGGCTCAGGGGTAATCAATATTTTGGTCGGTACCCATGCTGTTTTTCAAAAAGGTGTTGAGTTTTATGATCTTCGCTTAGCCATCATTGACGAGCAGCACCGATTTGGTGTCAATCAACGGCTTGCTTTAGGCGAAAAGGGTATCAAGGTGGATGTTCTTATTATGACCGCCACGCCAATTCCGCGTTCACTAGAGTTGGCACAATATGGCGATATGGATGTGTCGATTCTGGATGAAAAACCACCCGGCCGAAAGCCAATAACTACGGCTGCTGTTCCACTTACGCGATTGCCCGACGTGATCAATAAATTGAAAGCGGCCATTGCCTTAGGGCGACAGGCTTATTGGGTCTGTCCCTTAGTGGAGGAAAGTGAGTTTATGGATCTCACCGCTGCCGAAGAAAGGTTCAAGGTATTGCGGGCGGCCTTCGGTGACAGCCATGTGGGTTTGGTACATGGACAACTACCAACGGCTGAGAAGGATGCAGCTATGGCTGCTTTCGCTGCGGGTGAAACTCAAGTCTTAGTTGCCACCACGGTTATTGAGGTGGGAGTCGATATACCCAACGCTACGATCATGGTTATTGAACGCGCTGAGAATTTTGGTCTGGCGCAGTTGCACCAGTTACGTGGTCGGGTGGGCCGAGGTGAGGCTGCATCCACATGCCTGCTAATTTATCAAAATCCGTTAACTAAGTCTGGTGATCGAAGGATGGCATTACTGCGAGAAACTGAAGATGGTTTTAGAATTGCTGAAGAAGACCTGAAGATGCGAGGAGCAGGGGATGTAATAGGCACCGCGCAATCAGGTCTACCAAAGTTTAAAGTGGCTGACCTCGAAACTCAAACCGGTTTGATGGCGATGGCGCATCAGGACGCCCGTATGCTGCTTCAAAGTGACCCAAACCTTACTAGCCCAAGGGGTAGATCGGCAAGAAATTTCCTTTGGTTAATGGAAAAAGAT
>JAVLEV010000222.1:0-3233 GCA_031920365.1 Planktomarina sp.
ACGCAGATGGTATTGCAGCATATGCCAAGGAAATACGCGAACGCATCGTCTTAAGCGGTGTGAAGCCGTCAGACAGGGTACGCAATCAACTAATTGGCCCATCCATCAAAGGCCGTCCCAAGAAAGCTCGAATAGATGTATTAGTTTCATTCGTGGCTGCCGCTTACGTATCTGCGACTGGAAAGGAATTCAGGCGCGAATGGACTGCTGACGACAGCTTGCCATTTCATAAAATTCTTGGAGCAGTGTTTGAGGTTTTATGTTTGGATGATCCTGCAAGTAAGGATTTGGCTGATCGTACGAGTGTCGATGAAGCGATTAGGAGGCAGCAAGCATTATGATAAGAACAAATTCGCTTAAAAAAATTGTGATGTCTCTACTAGTAATTAGTATCTCAGTATCCGCAGCGGAGGCGAGACAACTAGAGTGCAGCTATAATTATGTAACCCATAAAACAGTAAAAATAATTTCTGAAACTGGGGATGAGTTTGGGGACCTTGAATATACGTATCACCATGAATTTGGCTCAGGTGGAAAAGATATGTGGCCTTTTTCCGACAAACAGTCGCCAACCTTAGAAACAAAAAGCAATGAGCCTTACATGAATATGTGGGGCAATATGTTTAAGGGGAGCAATAAATATTTCCCCGATATAGTTTATATAAATTTTGAAACGGTAAAGTTTCATCAAATCCAAGCAATTGATGCTTACCTCAAAGACGTGGAAAAACTTCCGCATGGATACATTAAGAGCGATCGTATTTTAGAAGTTCCTGTCATTTTATGGGACTGCAGACGTCTAGATTAGCTCTCCACCAAAATGGGGCGACTTTCCCCCGATGACCTAAAAAGACTTTTAAACAACAATGCCTTCATGTCGATGCACGTGAAGGAGAACCCGTGGACAATAGTAAAACAATTGAGAAGCTAATCGTTCTGTCTCAGGTACGGGATATCGTACCCTATTCAGCAAGCCATATATGGCGTCTGGAACATAACGGGCAATTTCCCCAAAGGGTTCGCCTAGGCGGAAATAGGGTGGCATGGCTCCAGTCTGAAGTGGAAAGCTGGGTTAACGATAAGATCGCTTCAAGACCCGACAGCACAAAATAAAACCCACGGCGCGATGACCGTGGGCATACTTGGCGTGTAATGTTGGAGTTACACCAAAACTATACCTGATCGGTTCATGCGCCTCAAGTACGAGGCACAGAAAATGGCCAATAAAAAGCTACGCGCAAACAAAAATACCATTGCGCGGTTTATCAAAGAAATTACGGGTGACTGGTCAGATTACCCTGATCAAGTTGGCGTATTTGAAATACGCTGTTTAGGTGAAGATCGAAAAACGGTATCGCAAATCTTTGCGGTGAACGCTGTGGTTGAAGCCACCGATCGGGCTGTTCGAATGAACGCCCATAAACTGAATGTCTACATGACGATAAATCCAATCGACGCCGATGCAGTAATCAAGTCAGGCAAAGGTGCCAAAGACGGTGACATACTGCGCGCGCATTACAGTTTCGCAGACGCCGACGATGTGCAGGGTTTAACTGGCCTGAATGAACTCTCTGGGCTGATTGAACCAGACATCATCGTGACAACTGGAACTATCCCACATGAGCGCCGCCACGCTTATTGGCGATTGACTGAGCCTTGTCTTGATTTGCAGCTTTGGAAGGAAAGGCAAAAGCAGATAGCGGTTAAATTCAAAACTGACAAAGTTGTGGTCAATCCATCTCGCATCATGCGCGTGGCTGGCACAGTCAGCTATCCCAACTCAACTAAATTGGCCAAGGGCTATGTCCCAGAAATGGTTACAATGCATGAGGGGTCAAACTAATGGCTTTACGTAGCATTGACGATTGGGATAAAATTTTAAAGCCCTTGAAGCCAGCCAAAAAGAAAGCGGGGAAGTCTGTAAAAAAGCTGGACCGCCGTGAAGCCTCTAAGGCCGCGCTTGAGGGGGATCACTGGCATGATAATATGCTGAGAATGGTTGGCAGCTGGATAGCCAAGGGCAACAACGACGAAGAAATCCACGTGCTAGCCGCCAAGCATACACTGCCTGAGTATACTGCTGAGCAAACGCAGCAAGAAATTCAAAAAATGATCGATGGTGCGAGGAACAAAGGCTTTGCCCCTGCCCGCAGTTTTGAAGAGCTTCTCGATGCAATCGAAACAATTTCTCAGGACGATATAGAGGGCATAGAAACCATTATTGAAGAGAGTAGGTTTCTGCCTTCAATCAAGCTTGAAACGGTTCAAAGAGCTTTGAATGCGGCCACAGGGTATACACTAGGCGCGATCCGCAAGCAGAGGTCGGAGCTGTTTGCTGCAGACCCTGAGCCTGACCAGTTGGACCTTGCAAAGAAAGCGATATCTGTAATCGGCAGGGATAATGTGCTGCACACAACAGGGCAGACTTGGCTTTGGAACCTAGCAGGCGTCTGGGAAGTTTGTGAGGATCGAGCAATCAAACAAATCACCCAAAAAGTCATAGACAACGATGGTTTGGATGTGAGCGCAGGCTTGGTTAATGGAGTTTGTGATGTTTTAAAGTCCGAAATCAACAGCGCAAATCATAGATTTAACTTGGGCAATCCTGAGACTGTGAATTGCCCACACGGCCAACTCGAACTGGAAAATGGTCTATGGCAATTAAAGCCCCATAAAAGAGAAGAATACCGCACGACGCAAATACCGATTGCATACGATCAAAACGCTTCTGCGGAGAGATTTCAAACGTTTTTGGCGGAGATATTTATCAACGACCCTGACGCGGATGACAAGATAGAGTGTCTTCTCCAAATGATTGGTTATACGTTAATGAGCCACTCAAGGCATGAAAAGTTTATTATACTGATTGGCAATGGGGCCAACGGAAAGAGCGTTCTATTATCGATTATAGAGGCCCTATGCGGCAGTTCTAATGTTGCAGGGGTTCAGCCATCGAAATTTGACAGCACGTTTCAACGCGCCCATTTGCACAACAAGCTGGCAAACATTGTAACTGAGTTGAGCGAAGGCGAAAAGCTGGCCGATGCCGAACTCAAATCGATAACCTCTGGCGAGCCAGTGACAGTCGAGCATAAATATCAACACCCATTTAATATGCGCACATACTCCACGTGTTGGTTTGGAACAAATCACATGCCACCAACAAGTGACTTTTCTTAGGCCCTATTCAGGCGCGCAGCCATAGTCACTTTCAATCGAACATTTCAGCCGCA
>JAVLEV010000223.1:0-3209 GCA_031920365.1 Planktomarina sp.
ATTAAATCAGTATGGGGATTTCTATTTACTAGTTTATCGTTTCTTTCTACCACTGGCGTTGTATCGGACTATTTTCCAGACGTTCTGCATGTGTCGAGTCAAGCTTACTTTGTCATTGGAGCTTTGGCTATGCTTGGGGGCGGTGTAGCCACTACTGCTGGTGGTATAAAACTCCTGCGGGTCTATATTTTAGCGAAGCATTGCAAGGCTGAGGTAGATCGACTGATAGCGCCTTCCCAGGTGTTTTCAGGTCAGAGTGAAAAAATAGTAACTTCGGATTACAATGCAATGTTGGCTTGCGTATTTTTGATGCTGTTCATTTTAGTTTTTGCGACCATAACGCTAGGCCTGACATTGACAGGCAGCAGCGTTGACGATGCGTTACTACTGACCGTGGCCACATTAACTAACACTGGTCCTGCAGCTCAGGGGGTTGGAGCGCTGTCGAATACAGTTTTAGAACTAGGTACTGATGCAAAACTAATTTTAGCTTTAGCGATGATCTTTGGACGGCTGGAGGTTTTAGCGCTTTTGGCACTGTTGAATCCTGATATTTATCGCTAGTGTATCCAAATAGTTGTATTGGTACTAGAATCTTACTGAAAACCTCTACATAGACACATAGATAAGATAATAATTTTCGTGTCTCAGAAAACAAGAGGGCTAAACAATGGCTTCAGACAAACAAAATCTACAAGACGCATTTCTTAATCAAGTGCGCAAGACGAAACTACCAGTTACAATCTTTCTTATCAATGGTGTTAAATTACAGGGTATTATTACCTGGTTCGATAATTTTTGTGTACTATTGCGTCGCGATGGTGCTTCTCAATTAGTGTATAAACATGCTATATCAACAATTATGCCAGCTCAACCCATCTCGCTCTATGATGGTGAAGAATAACCTTTGATGGGTAATGAATTGTATATTAAAACCCACGCTTGGGTTTTACACCCTGATATAAAATCAGATTACTCACCGCGTTCCGCGGTGGATGCTTTGGCAGAAGCCGTGGCTCTGGCATATGCGTTACCGGGTTTGAATGTTATGGGTGAGTTGGTGGTGCGGTTGCCGCGCGCGCACCCAGGAAAATTATTTGGTAAGGGTAAGATTTCTGAGTTGGGCGACTTGTTTAAAGCTTCAGAAGTTGAATTGGTATTAATTGATGGGCATGTATCTCCTGTGCAGCAGCGGAATTTGGAGAAAGATTGGGGAGTTAAAATTCTTGATCGTACTGGATTGATCTTGGAGATTTTTTCTGATCGGGCCCGAACCCGTGAAGGCGTGCTTCAAGTAGAGATGGCTGCTTTGAGTTATCAGCGTACCCGTCTAGTTCGCGCATGGACCCACCTGGAGCGTCAACGTGGCGGACTTGGGTTCGTGGGTGGTCCTGGTGAAACGCAGGTTGAATCAGACAGACGTGCAATTGATGTTCAATTAGTACGTTTACAAAAACAGCTGGATAAGGTCGGCAAGACCCGCGAACTACACCGAAATGCTCGCGCTAAAGTTCCCTATCCAATTGTTGCTCTGGTTGGTTATACCAATGCTGGTAAGTCGACATTATTTAACCGTATGACAGGCGCTAAAGTTTTTGCCAAAGATATGTTATTTGCAACTTTAGATCCAACTATGCGCGCTGTGCAGCTGCCTAGCGGTATGGATGTCATTTTGTCAGATACAGTTGGATTTATTTCAGATTTGCCGACAGAGCTAGTAGCCTCATTCCGTGCTACGTTGGAGGAGGTCACTGCGGCAAATTTAGTGGTGCACGTTCGGGATATTTCTCATCCGGAAACGCTGGAGCAAGCCAAGGACGTTGAAACTATTTTGGAAACCCTTGGCTTAGCGCAAGATGTTCCAAAGATTGAGTTGTGGAATAAGACTGATATGCTTGACGAAGGAGCCGTCGAGGCTTTGGTAAATTCTGCAGAGCGAGCTGATAATGTGTTTATGACCTCTGCCCTCACTGGTGTAGGAATACCTGAATTTTTGAGAACTTTATCCCGTACCCTGACACCGGACAAATCCTCGTCAGAGTTACTTTTGAGCTACTCTGAGGGCAAGCAGAGGGCGCAATTGTTTGGCCAAGGTGTAGTTACTGCCGAGCGACAAACAGACGATGGTTTTGCAATAACGGTGCTATGGACTGCACGGCAAAAAAAAGTCTTTATGGATCAATATTTTCCAATGCAGGACTAAGTGTAGTAACGCCTGTGGCTCCGGCGCGTGCTAAGCTTTCATCTAATGACATAGGTATATATTCGCCACGTCGCCACAGCTCAGCGAGGTTATCATAATGGCGCGAAAGAGGGTGCCCGCTTTGCCCAGTTGAGATGATAAATACAGAACTGTCAGGGTCTGCAAAGTCATAAACTCCACGGTAGCCACCTGCGTGCACGTTCAGGTACGGATTTGGGCCAGTGCCAATTGTTTTTCCTCGTTGAAGAGTATTGTCCCCACCGGAAGTGGAGTGGCGAATGTTAACAAACCATTTCAGTACCGGGATTTTACCCAAAACTGGGTGATCGTGCGTGGCTTGATGCGCCTCGCCCCAACGTAGTCCATTGATGTCATTTGAGTATGTATTCACCAGTCCAGCTAGTGCATCATCTAATGCCAACAGAGCCATGGACGCACAGGTTTCAATGAGTTCGGATTGCACAACGTCACACCATTGCCCGGCGCCATCAATATTGCGGTAAACACGTTCGATGAATAATGGTTTTACTTCAAAGAACTCTTCAGTTAGATGACCAAGCTCATCCTGAATTAGTCTGATTTGTAAGGCTCTTATCCAGGCGGAATATATCAAAGGTTCCGGCAAATGCTCATTCATATCACCGTTCCAGTTTGCTAAAAGGTTTAGCGCGACACTTCGCTGCTCCAGTATTCTATCAAAAGTTGTTTCCGTCGATTGAAACCACAGTTCTGCACCAATCAAAGGTAGGATCGTGCGCGCAGTGGAAGAGATGCTATCCAACTGTGCTTCTATAAAGCTGTCACGCGTATGCGCCTCACGGTTTTGCATCAAGCGGGACCAGCGTTGCACGCGCTGCGTATCGCTCCAATCATAGCTGATATGCTCGGGAAAGGGCCGATCAATGTATTTGTTGTTGGTATTTCCTAATACTCCACCAGTTGGGTTAAGAAACACTGGATTGACGGATTGATCAAACGTTCCTTGCCAGCGGTTGACCGAAAGCCA
>JAVLEV010000224.1:0-3208 GCA_031920365.1 Planktomarina sp.
CACGTAGACTGCCTTAGACGGATTACCCTGTTTTGAGAGCGCCCTGCATAAACTTTTGCTACCAATATTCGCATACGAATTTGTTTCTCTCGAGATACGGGAGCCACTCGTTAAAGCTTTGTAGAAATCATACGCCTTAGGTTGCTGATCCGCCCACAGTGAGCCCGCCGATCAGCAATGAAGGCTGGCCCACGCCGACTGGGACCCATTGCCCCTGCTTACCGCAGTTTCCCATACCATCATCGAGCCGCATATCATTTCCTATAGCTCTAATTTGGCGTAGGGCGGTAGCGCCATCGCCAATTAAGGTGGCACCCTTAACTGGCGCTTGCACTTTCCCGTCTTTAACTAAATAGGCCTCTGTACAGGAAAACACGAACTTTCCATTGGTGATATCAACCTGGCCACCACCAAACCCTACCGCATAGATGCCGTTTTTTATGTCTGCGACCATGTCTTGTGGGTTCACACCGCCTCCCAACATGTAGGTATTAGTCATTCGTGGCATAGGTGCATGGGCAAAGCTTTGCCTGCGGCCATTGCCGGTAGGGGCGACGCCCATCAGTCTTGCATTTTGCCGATCATGCATAAAGCCGACTAAAATACCGTCATCTATTAATATATTTTTAGCGCTTGGGGTACCCTCGTCATCTATTGTGATCGAGCCGCGGCGATTGGGAATGGTGCCATCATCTAGCACTGTCACGCCTGACGCTGCAATGCGTTGCCCCATTAGTCCTGCAAAGGCTGATGTTCCCTTGCGGTTGAAATCGCCCTCTAGGCCGTGCCCGATGGCTTCATGTAATAAAATCCCAGGCCAGCCTGCGCCGAGGGCCACATCCATTACACCAGCTGGGGCTGGTATGGCCGCAAGGTTCAATACTGCGATACGTAGAGATTCTTGCACCAGAGGCTGCCAATGCGTTGGCTCCAGCATTCCGTTGAGCCCATACCGACCGCCACCGCCGACATAACCAGTTTGGCGTTGGCCGTCTTGCTCAACGATGACTGATACACTCATACGCACCATGGGACGGCTGTCGGAGACGTCTGGCCCATCTGCGCGTAGAATAACCACCTCTTGATGTGATGCGGCTATTGTAGCGGAGACTTGTACAACACGATTATCCAAGCTGCGGGCATATGCGTCTATTTCGCGTAGGATATCAATTTTACTGGGAAAAGTAGAATCGCTTAATGGATTATGATCGCTGTACAGCTTGTGATTGGTAGCTTGCGGCGCCGCTGCCAAGGTGCCGCCGCCGGCGCCAATGGCCAAACGCACTGTACCAGTGGCGCGGCGCATGGCTTGCTCGGAGACTTCTGTTGAATGGGCATAGCCCACTGTTTCGCCCTGAACAGCTCTTAGCCCAAAGCCCTCTGAAGCGTCAAAGCTGGAGGTGCGCAAGCGGCCATCATCAAACGAGAGCATTTCAGAGCGGCAACGCTCCAAAAATAACTCTCCATCATCTGCTCCAATAAGGGTTTTTCTGAGAATCTCGCGGGCTGCATCTCGGTCGAGATGGGTCTCAAACGGTCGAAATTGAGAATCGGTCATGAAATTCCTTGCATTATTTAAGCGAAAAATACGTTTCGCAGGTGATTTTCGCCACTGGCGTCCCTTTGACGCGGATCAACCAATTGCGTGTAGCTCAATGATATGATTGATGATGTTGGAATTACAATCATGCGTCGTAAATTAGTTCGGCGGGAAGCGCTAAGGCGCCAAAGACATAGGGTAGAACATGCGAATTCTTACGTCTCTGTTTAGTGCAGTACTAGTCACATTGGCTGGAGTTGCTCAAGCACAAGAAAACTTCCAAGGTTTAGAAACTATTGGGAAGCCAGCGCCTATGGGCATTGGCTTTCAATTCCCAGCAACTGAACTGATGCGTGATGTCGTGTGGCTCGATAATTTTTTGTTAATCATCATCACGGCTATTTCAGTCTTTGTGACGCTTTTATTGGCTTACGCAGCTTTCAAATTCCACGCCAGCCGCAACAAAACACCAGGAACTTTTACACATAATTCAATTGTGGAAGTACTTTGGACCATTGTGCCAGTACTTATTTTGGTAGTAATTGGTGTGTTTTCCCTACCTATTTTGTTTAAGCAACAAGAAATACCAGATGCGGACATAACTATTAAAGTGACAGGATATCAATGGTATTGGGGTTATGAGTATGTAGATCATGGCTTTGGTTTTGAGAGTGTTTTACTGCAAAAAGATGAATTAGCAGATTTTGGCTATGCACCGGATGAGTACTTATTAGCCACCGATAACGCCGTTGTTGTTCCGGTAGGTGCTACCATCGTCATGCAGTTGACAGGTGCAGATGTGATTCACTCTTGGACAATTCCAGCTTTCGGCGTTAAGCAAGATGCTGTTCCAGGCCGTCTGGCTGAACTGTGGTTCGCTGCAGAAAGAGAGGGTATTTACTTTGGTCAATGTTCGGAGTTGTGTGGTCAGGCTCATGCCTACATGCCTATAACCGTCAAAGTTGTGAGCCAAGCGCAGTATGATGCTTGGCTGGATGGCGCGATTGAAGAATATGCGGGTATTCCGCAACCTGTTCGACTGGCGTCTAACTAAGCGTGAGCTGAGAGTAAGATAAATGCCCGAATTATCTCAACATAAGCCAGATTATGATCCTGTGTTTGGCGATTACGTTGCCTTGTTAAAGCCCCGCGTGATGTCATTGGTGGTTTTTACAGCGTTTGTTGGGCTGATGGCGGCTCCTGTGGCTCTGCATCCAGTTGAAGCGTTTTGTGCGATTTTATTCATTGCGATTGGCGCTGGAGCTTCTGGATCTCTGAACATGTGGTGGGATGCAGATATTGACGCGGTCATGCTTCGCACCAAGTCCCGTCCAATTCCATCAGGACGCACCACGCCTGATGCTGCTCTAGGCCTTGGGGTAGCTCTGTCTGGTTTGTCTGTATTGATGTTAGGCCTTGCTGCAAATTGGCATGCTGCCGGTTGGTTAGCATTTACCATTTTCTTTTATGCAGTAGTTTACACCATGTGGCTCAAGCGAGCCACACCACAAAATATTGTGATTGGTGGCGCGGCTGGCGCTTTCCCGCCTTTAATCGGATGGGTGGCTGCTACTGGATCAGTTTCTATTGAAGCGTTACTTATGTTCGCTTTAATCTTCATGTGGACCCCACCGCACTTCTGGGCTTTAGCGCTCTTCATGCGCTCTG
>JAVLEV010000225.1:0-3170 GCA_031920365.1 Planktomarina sp.
GTTTCAGACAAAGAACCACCAAATACTGTGAAGTCTTGGCTATATACATAAACCAGGCGGCCATTAATAGTTCCCCAGCCCGTCACTACGCCATCACCGGCATACTGCTGGTCAGCCATTCCAAAATCAACGCAGCGGTGAGACTTGAACATGTCGAACTCTTCAAAACTTCCTTCGTCCAGAAGTAAATCAATGCGCTCACGAGCTGTGAGCTTACCCTTCGCATGCTGCGCATCGATACGACGTTGACCACCACCCATGCGCGCAACATCACGCCGCGCTTCTAATTCAGTCAAAATATTGTTCATTACAGATCCTCTTTGCATAGCCATATCTCTCAATAGGACCAAAGCGAAGTTGAATTTAGAATATTTGCAAATATTTTGCATGACATATTTGCAAATCTGAATAATTGCAAAGTCTCTAGACAACATATAAATGCAGATATAGCATTTTATTATGTGTAAAAAATCGAAAATTGGGTTCTTAAATAGCACTACACCACCATCTATTTTTACACTAATTTGCATTTCTGGTATTGGCGCCCTAGCGCTGAACATGTTTCTGCCCTCTCTTCCAGCGATGGCGAAAACATTCGATACAACCTACGCAACCACCACGCTGTCGGTGACCCTGTTCTTGGTTATGAACGCAGTATTTCAACTTTTTGTCGGCCCCCTGTCAGATCGCTTTGGCCGCAGGCCAATCGTTCTTGGCGCTTTGTTAGTTTTTTGTCTCAGCTCATACGGCTGTATTATAGCCACATCTTTTGAAGTATTCTTAATCTGTCGATTATTTCAATCTGTTGTGATAGCCGGTCTTGTGTTGTCTCGCGCCGCGATACGCGATGTGCACACCCAAGATAAAGCGGCATCCGTACTAGGCTATACTACGATGGGTATGGCTATTTTACCTTTGATTGGGCCAGCTGTCGGCGGTGGTTTAGAGGTGCAGTTTGGCTGGATTGCCAGTTTTTGGGTCTTGTTTGGGATAGGTATATTTGTATTATTACTTGCCTATTTCGATATGGGGGAGACCAACCAGCATCGAACAACCTCAATGGCCGCTCAATTTAACGCCTATCCTGAGTTGCTTCAATCTCGCCTTTTTTGGGGCTATTGCCTGACTGCAACCTTTAGTGCAGGAGCATATTTCGCCTACCTCGGAGGTGCCGCCTATGTTGGCCGCGAAATATTTGGTCTCTCCCCAGCCACACTGGGGTTTTATCTCGGCGCTCCAGCAATTGGTTACATTATAGGTAATGGCCTCACAGGCCGACTTTCAACCGCGCTAGGGGTCAACCGAATGGTTCTGACAGGTGCAATAATCACAGCCACAGGTCTACTATTCTGCATTACACTTTTCCTTTTCACGACCACTATTCCCATCTCATTCTTTGGCTGCATCTGTTTTATGGGTATTGGTAACGGAATGGTACTACCCAATGCACAATCAGGGATGATGTCAGTGCGGCCACAGTTGGCGGGATCTGCATCAGGTATTGGAGGCACTATCATTACAGCTGGTGGCGCACTCATCGCTATCGGTACAGGCGCAATCCTGGTACCTGGAACAGGCGCTTTACCAATTTTGTTCATCATGCTATCAAGCTCTCTTTTATCAATTATAACAATTAGTTATGTAGTTGAGAGAGCCAAATACTTAAACTTAGATAATTAGCAAAGTTGAATATGAAAATCACGCATGATATCATAAAGCATGGCTAAACAGAAAATATACGCCGGCACCAAACTCCGCGAATTGCGACGCAAAGTAGATCTCACCCAGAGGGAGTTCTCAGAGCGGCTGGAAGTATCTCTACCCTATCTCAACCAAATGGAAAATAACAATCGCCCAGTCTCAGCCTCAGTTATTCTGGCATTGGCAGATGTTTTTGGCTTTGATGTCACCGAACTCGTAAGCAGTGATAATGCTCGACTAGTGACTGACATGCGTGAGGTGGCCGCTGACCCTATTTTTGGCAATGATGCGCCACATTTAGCTGACCTTAGGATGACGGCCAACAACGCACCCGGTCTTGCTCGAGCCTTCCTGCAACTTCACCGTGCTTACCGCGAGAACCATGAGCGCCTTGCTTCGCTGGATGAAGCATTAGGCCGCGCCGATAGCCGCCTGCAATCAAGCCCCTGGGAAGAGGTAAGAGACTTCTTTCACTATTGTGACAACTATATTGATGCAGTGGATCGTGCAGCAGAACGCTTTGCAGGTAAAGCCAACGGAGCGATGCAGGAACATGCCTTCAGAGCACTAAACGCCCAAGGAGTCACCATCCAGCGTAGCGCAAAGGCTACATTGCGCAGCTACGATCCCACCACCCAACTCCTAATACTTTCATCTCAGATTCCTGAACCTACCGCCACATTTCAATTATTGGTTCAACTGGCATTGCTCACCCAGAATGACCTTCTAGATGCCACCTTAGATTTTGCACGTTTTCATTCTCCCGCCGCTCGAGACATCGCAAAGCTTGGCTTGGCCAATTATTATGCCGGAGCAGTATTAATGCCGTATGCACCGTTCTTAGAAAATGCCCATATACTGCGGCATGATCTTGAACAGTTGGCAGGGAAATTTGGTGCCAGTGTCGAACAAGTCGCCCACCGGCTGTCAACCTTGCAGCGCACTGGTCATAAGGGTATACCCTTCTTCTTTGTACGGGTGGATCAAGCGGGTACCATCACCAAACGCCATTCAGCCACCTCATTGCAATTTGCCCGCTTTGGCGGAGCCTGTCCATTATGGAATGTGCACCAAGCCTTTGAGACACCGGGGCAATTTTTGCGACAGATGGCGGAGACGCCAGACGGAAAGAAATACTTTTGTCTAGCTCGAGACGTCACAAAAACTAGTGGCGCATGGGGCGCACCTGTAAGGCGTTATGCAATTGGGCTCGGCTGTGAGATGAGCCACTCGAGCTCATTGGTCTATGCAGATGGACTGAACACGGGAGCCGAAGCACTCTTTGAGCCTATTGGCATCTCCTGTCGCATTTGCGAGCGCCGTAACTGCCATCAACGATCAGTACCACCACTAGAGCGCAACCTAACGGTTGATCCAGACCTCAGGGGTATACTACCCTATCAGATAAATTGACGTAGAATATTTACTTCAATTAACAAATCTTATCAGTATTTTGTAAACATATACAG
>JAVLEV010000226.1:0-3163 GCA_031920365.1 Planktomarina sp.
AAAAAAAACTCACCATAATGACGGCCATAATGATCATTATATTTATATCATAGCGATAAATTTTTACAAACATCAAATAAGATAATAATAGCTAGTTTTAAGAGCATCAAAGCAAAGCGGTTTCTAGGTAAACTTATTCTACTGGTTCCCACATCAACTGGTTTGGCCTTGGCAAAACTATTTATTGCGCTTTGCTTCGATCTTGCGCCATGCCGCCACGTTGCGATTATGCTCTTTCAGAGTCACAGAAAACGCATGGCCACCCGATCCATCGGCCACAAAAAAGATATAATCTGTCGCAGCGGGATTAAGTGCCGCTTGTAAACTTGCAACGCCAGGATTGGCGATTGCTGTTGGTGGCAAGCCTTTATTCAAATAAGTATTCCAAGGCGTATCACGCCTTAGCTCACTTTTACGCAGCCCCCGACCTAGAGGTCCCTTCCCCATTGTAATACCATAAATAACGGAAGGATCAGTCTGCAAAGGCATGCCTTGCTCCAAACGATTAGCGAACACGGAAGCCACCTGAAAACGCTCACTAGATACACTAGTCTCTTTTTCAATAATGGAAGCTAGAACTAAAAGTGCTTCAATTGATTTTACAGGGGTGTTTGCATCACGCGAGGCCCAAACTTCAACAAGGCGTTCATTTTGAGCCAAAACCATTTTCGCCAAAATATCTATCCGCAAATCGCCAATCTTTATTTCATAGCTGTCAGGTGCCAGAGTACCCTCCGAGGGAACTTCAGGGATGTTACCAGATAAAGCATCAATAGCCTTCAGTGCTTCAACAATCTGCCAACTGGTAACGCCCTCAGCCACGGCAACCCGCATCCGGGTATCTTTAACGGCCAAACTGCGTAAATAGACTTCAGGAACCACCTCTTCAGCAGGATTAAAACGCGCAACTTCTACATAAGCGGTTGTTGCAGGATCCAGCTCACGTACCAAAACCGTGGTGCGGGTAACACCCACACGATATATTACTTCAGTACCACATGTATTGCGACCGCTGGTGGTAATCTGATCAGCTATTTCAGCCATTGATGCACCAGCAGGAATAAGGAAGTTGCCTGCCTTTAGATCATTGGATTTATCAGTATAATCAACGCCAATATGAAATAAACTTTTACTTGTAATAGCACCTTGATCTTCAAGATACATGGCAATTCTAGACATGGAACTGCCTAATTCAACTTTAAGACAAATGGCCTGGTCAAGTGGACCAAGCCTGTAGTAATTGGACTTCATAAGCGTTATCAGCCCTCCCAATAGAAAAAAGGCAGCCACAAAAACCGTAAGTGCATTCGAAGCAACATTCCGCCACATACTATTGATATTTTCCAAAAACTAAACTTGCATTGGTTCCACCAAATCCGAAAGAATTTGATAGGGCTATATTTATTTCACGCTCAACTTTTTTGTTAGGTGCCAAATCTATAACTGTTTCCACAGCAGGGTTATCAAGATTGATTGTTGGTGGCGCTACCTGGTCACGGATCGCCAAAATACTGAAGATAGCCTCAATTGCACCAGCCGCCCCAAGTAAGTGTCCAGTGGAGGATTTCGTTGAGGACATGGTCACCCCAGAGGCAGACTCTCCAAGTAAACGCTCGACAGCTGCCAATTCGATGGTATCAGCCATAGTTGAGGTGCCATGAGCATTAATGTAATCAATGTCAGATGGCTTTAGACTTGCGTTCTTCAATGCAGCTCGCATGGAACGCTCTCCACCTTCACCATTCTCTGACGGTGCGGTGATATGATAGGCATCACCTGACATACCATAACCTAGTACTTCTGCATATATTTTTGCACCACGAGCAATAGCGTGCTCAAGCTCTTCAAGTACCAGAACACCCGCCCCCTCACCCATAACAAACCCGTCACGATCAATATCATACGGTCGGCTCGCTTTGGTTGGGTCACTCTCACCCTTAGATGATAAGGCCTTACAAGCGTTAAAGCCCGCAATACCAATCTCACAAATTGAACTTTCAGCACCACCAGCCACCATAACATCGGCATCACCAAACATAATCAAACGGCTCGCATCACCTATTGCATGCGCCCCAGTTGAGCAGGCGGTCACAACCGCGTGATTGGGACCTTTAAAGCCAAATTTAATACTCACATGCCCTGCCACCAGATTGATTAAAGCTCCAGGAATAAAGAATGGAGAAACTCTGCGTGGACCTTTTTCTTGAATCAACAAGGCAGTAGCAGCAATTGATTGCAACCCGCCAATACCAGACCCGATCATAACGCCTGTGCGCTCGCGATCGATATCGGCTTCAGGCGTCCAGCCACTATCATCAACGGCCTGTTGTGCTGCAGCCAAGCCATACAAAATAAAATCATCTACTTTACGTTGCTCTTTTGGTGCTACATAGGCATCGGCATTGAAGGTGTCATTAGATCCGTCACCTAAGGGTACCTCACACGCATATTTAGTTACCAATTCACTTGCGTTGAATTTTTCAATTGGACCCGCACCAGACTGACCTGCAAGTAATCTCTTCCACGTCGCTTCGACCCCATCTGCCAATGGAGAAACCATTCCGAGCCCAGTAATTACGACACGCCGCATTTTGATCTCCAATATTAATCTATATGCCAACTATGGCCCAAACCGTGCAACAGGTCAGCCCCAATTTTAATATTATTTGGGAAATAGAAACGAAAACGGCACCCTAATTTGGATGCCGTTTTCAAAAATCTATGTTCAGTTGTTAAACTGCTGCAGAGATGTGCTTTACTGCATCACCGAATGTCTGAATGGTTTCAGCAGCGTCATCTGGAATTTCAATTCCAAATTCTTCTTCGAATGCCATTACCAGTTCGACTGTGTCGAGGCTATCTGCACCTAGGTCATCAATAAAGGAAGCATTTTCAACAACTTTATCTTCTTCAACACCCAGGTGCTCTACAACAATTTTCTTAACGCGGTCAGCAACATCGCTCATATCTCAGGTCCTTATTCGTTCCTGGGCCTTAGCCCGTGGTTCTCCGCAGCTTTACTGCGATCTTAAGTTGCTTCAATATCGAAGCTGTGGATCCCCATTTATTCAGGGGGCCGATGTGCGCACTTCATAGTACAGATCAGTTCGCTGAGCCGCCTATAACACAGGTTTGCCTAGGGGCAAATGTTTTGTAGTCAGCA
>JAVLEV010000227.1:0-777 GCA_031920365.1 Planktomarina sp.
GGCATCACCCAACGAGCCCAAGCCTTAGCCAAAAAACTTACTGGTGATGCCTTAAATATCCACATAGAAGCTCACCGAAGGCTCACACACCCGGACGAGATGGGCAATTTGTTTAAGGTTATGGGTGTGGCTGCCAATGTGGCGGCATTTCCACCGGGACTAGAACTATGAGCCTTGAACCAATTACATCTGACTTACTTACCGACGTAAAACACGGATTTTTTACGAGGAAAGGAGGCAATTCAAAGGGTATTTATCAAGGGTTAAACTGTGGTAGAGGTTCAAACGACTGCCTCGAAGATGTCGAGGCCAACCGAAAATCAGTTGCAACACATTTTGGAGCTGCAGAGCCACAGCTTCGATCAGTCCATCAAATCCATTCTGCACGTGTTGTAAGCTTGAAAGCTGTCTCCTCAAATCCCCCAAAGGCAGATGCCATGGTTACAGCCACTCCTGGCGTAATTTTGAGTATTCTCACCGCAGATTGCCAACCAGTTTTATTCTACGATGCCGAGGCGCAAGTCATTGGCGCAGCGCACGCAGGATCAAAAGGAGCGAAGACCGGCGTGTTGCAAAATACCATTGCGGCCATGGAAGCATTGGGTGCAAACTCCAGTAGTATCTGCGCCGTGATAGGACCCACCATAAGCCAAAAAGCTTATGAGGTAGGACCTGATTTTTTAGAAAAAATTTGCTATGATGATCCAGATTCTCTACTATTTTTTACCAAGGGACAACGAGATCGTTATCACTTTAACTTGCCAGGTTACGGTCTAT
>JAVLEV010000227.1:787-3133 GCA_031920365.1 Planktomarina sp.
CGCTCTTCCAACACTTCAACAGGCACACCTGGCTGATCCTTAGCACAGCGTATTACCAATGATGTTTTAACCGACGCAACATTATCAGCAGATGTCAGCTGTTCAGTCAGAAAAGATTGAAAGGTCGACAAATCAGGAGCGACACATTTTAAAATGAAATCAACTTCTCCATTCAGCATGTGGCATTCACGTACCAAAGGCCAAACTAAACAAAGCCCTTCAAAAGCCGATAAATCTGCTTCAGCTTGACTTTGCAGTCCGACCATTGCGAAAACTTGAACTTCAAAACCTAATTTTCGAGCATCTATATCTGCGTGATAGCCACCAATATAGCCAGTCTCCTCCAAAGTGCGTACTCTACGCAAACACGGAGGTGCAGAAATGCCAACACGTTTGGCCAACTCAACATTAGTCATCCGCCCATCTGACTGTAATTCAGCCAATATTGTGCGATCAATCTCGTCCAAACGGTGCATACGGCTCATACCTTTCTAGAATACTCATAAAACATACCGAAACGACCCACCAAACGCAATAATATTTCAACATTGCGCAATAATAATTCGTCTTGCACTTTCCAAAGTTAAAGATTTCGGTTTAGGGTTTTGCCCAGTAGCGGGTTGGCATATATGCTTTTTCAAAGTACAATCATAGGAATTTCCATGACTAACACACGCCACACCAAAGTTTTGATCATTGGGTCAGGTCCTGCGGGTTACACCGCCGGTGTTTACGCAAGCCGCGCTATGTTGGAGCCTATTTTGGTTCAGGGAATTGAGCCTGGTGGCCAGCTTACCACCACTACCGAAGTAGAAAACTGGCCTGGTGATTCTGAAGTGCAAGGCCCCGACCTAATGATCAGGATGCAAGAGCATGCAAAAGCGATGGGCACTGAAATTATTGGTGACATTATTACAAACCTTGACGTCTCTGAACGTCCGTTCAAAGCTAGAGGCGACAGCGGAACGCTCTACACTTGCAATGCAGTAATCTTAGCCACAGGCGCACGCGCCAAATGGATTGGCCTCGAAAGTGAAGAAAAGTTTAAAGGGTTTGGCGTTTCTGCCTGTGCCACATGTGATGGTTTCTTCTATCGTGGCCAAGAAATTGTGGTCGTAGGCGGTGGGAATACTGCCGTGGAAGAAGCTCTCTTTCTAACCAACTTTGCGTCAAAAGTTACGCTCATACATCGTCGTGACGAGCTGCGTGCTGAGCGTATCTTAATTGATCGCTTGATGAAAAATGAAAAGATAGTACCTCTTTGGTTCCACGAAATAGACAAAATTTATGGCAACGATATGCCTCTGGGCGTAGAAGGTGTGAAAGTGAAACACACTAAGACAGGTAAGATTACAGACATCCCCTGCAAGGGCGTATTTGTAGCCATCGGCCACGCACCTGCCAATGAATTAGTTAAAGATGTGTTAGAAACACATATGGGCGGTTATGTTATAACCAAACCTGACAGCACCGAAACTTCTATCCCTGGAGTATTTGCAGCCGGTGATTTGACAGATTACAAATACCGCCAAGCGGTCACCAGTGCTAGTATGGGCTGCATGGCGGCGCTAGAAGCAGAGCGCTTTATTGCTGAACAAAAGTAGTGTCGAGCATATAGAACTGCGTTAAATAACGTCAAAGTATCTCAGGCAATGGAATACCCATTATGCAAAGCAATTTGATAACTGTCCCAGAACTTTATGTAGCGCATGACCGGGTACAAGAAATGAAGATGGCAGCCACAGAGCTGACCTCTTGGGATCTCACACCCCGGCAAATTTGTGATCTCGAATTACTCATGAATGGTGGATTTAATCCCTTAAAGGGATTTCTGACCGAAGTGGATTATAACTGTGTTGTGGAAAATATGCGCCTTGCAGACGGTACGCTTTGGCCCATGCCTATTACACTAGATGTGACACAGAACTTTGCAGATATCATAGAACTTGGCCAAAAAATTGCATTGCTGGATCAAGAAGGGGTAATACTAGCCACAATCACAGTCACCGATAGCTGGCTGCCCAATAAGGCACGCGAGGCTGAGAATGTATTTGGCACAAATGATCTAGCCCATCCAGCAGTGAACTACCTGCACAATCAAGCAGGTTCTATAAATTTGGGTGGTCCCGTAACCGGGCTTCAACCGCCAGTGCATTATGATTTCCGCGGCCGCCGTGACACCCCAAACGAGCTACGCAATTACTTCCGCAAAATGGGGTGGCAGAGGGTGGTAGCTTTCCAAACTCGAAATCCATTGCATCGCGCCCATCAAGAACTGACCTTTCGCGCAGCAAAAGATGCGCAGGCTAATTTGTTAATCCAACCTGTGGTTGGAATGACTAAACC
>JAVLEV010000228.1:0-434 GCA_031920365.1 Planktomarina sp.
TTTTAATAGAACGCACTACCTCCACCGCGGAAAGTGGAGTATTTCCTACCTTTGACACCTGACAAGCGGCAGCAATAGAACCTAACAAACTTGCTGACCAAATATTTGCACCAGTGGTTAAAGCGAGCGCTGCCATACAAAATAAACTGTCTCCGGCCCCTGCGACATCACGCGGCTTTGGGTTGAGGGCATTAATGCGATCGGTGGATAGCAAGTCAGACCCAGTACGGATCAAAACACCGTCAGCACCCAGGGTCATAATTAAATTACTGCAGTCAGCCTTCCTTAGTATTTGCTCACTTAAAACTAACAAGTTTTCAGTACGCGTTCCCATAGAAAGTTGTGCTTCAAGCTCAGTTGGCGTCACGAGCATTAGCCCTTCGAAGCGGGCAATATTCCCTATTTGACTGGAGCTTTGGCTATCAGCACCAACC
>JAVLEV010000228.1:444-3133 GCA_031920365.1 Planktomarina sp.
AACCGGCACGCCAGCGTGATGCGCCTTTTTAATAATTTGGTTCACGGCGATATCTGGTAAACAACCATAATTAAAATCTGAAAATAAAATTAAGTCTGTTTCTGATAACCGTTGGCTAACTTCGGTAAGTATCTGATTTGATAATATCCTGCTTATACTATGCTGGCGCAGATGACTAACCCTGAGTAAGGTCTTACCAGACGCGCGGAAACGTTGTTTTAGAGTTGTTGGCCGGGTCTCATCACTCAGTAGGACAGGTGTAACGCCATAACTCTGGAGGCGTTCATTAGCTTCTTTTGCTACCTCATCAGCACCCGTGACAGACAAGAATGTAACCTGAGCACCAAGGCTTTGACCATGGGCGGCTACAATACCAGCACCCCCAATAAAACGGTTAGTTTGACGCGGTGATACCACTAATGTTGGATCTTCCTGGCTCATGCCAAGTGGATCGCAGTCAATATAATCATCGACGATCAGGTCACCAATCACCAAGACCCGTAGACCCTGAAACCGTTGAATTATATCGACGAGCTTTGATGATGTTAACTTGTGACGTGCCATGTAAGCGTCTGGAAGGAAGGGGGTAAGCCTGGGATCTACCTCATCGTCCATTTCGGAGAAAGATGAACGCAACATCTCACCTGAAGAAAAAACAAGTTTGCCACCAATATCCTCCATAACAGGGGCTTCAGCATTAAATAAGTTTTCGTGCTCTCGTCCTTTTACCACAATTGCTGGCCGTAAATTGCGTAATGCATCTTCAATCTTTTCATCAATTGCGAAGGCTGCGTTTACGTAACGATTAGAAGATACTGCTTCAAGCCGATCAGATGCAGTTATTTCAACACCTGGGGCATCATCAGGATTGACCCCAACAACAAGGTAGTTACCGAGTTCTTTTGCAAAACGTAGTAAACGCACGTGGCCGGGATGTAAGACGTTAAAATTACCTGATACAAAAACGATCTGGGATTCTGAGTTTAATGAGTTTCGAATACGTGCTGCCTCAGACATCTTTACTCAACCCAATGAAATTTCGACAGATATAGTCTCTCGCCAGATAATCTACCTCACTATTGACCTTGTCTAAGACATGGTTTTGTGCTCTTAAAAATTGGCTTAGAGGAAGCTTTTGAGATTTCCAAAATGCACTGAAGTGTAAGGTAAGACTGTTCTCTTTATACATATCGCTCTCAAGGTTTGTGAATGTAGGATAGCGGTGCTGCACGTAAATATTCTAGCTGGTCACGGGCCCAAAAAATAGTTTGGGCAACTCCATTTTCAAGACTTATCCTATCTGACCACGCAAGTGCGCGTAAACGATCACTTGATAGTAAATAGGATTGGTCCTTACCTTGCCGGTCATCAATAATTTCAACAGAGTTGTCAAAATCCACACCCAGTTCACCTAAAACCATTTCAACCAGAGCTCGAATAGTGATCTGGCGGTCAGTTGAAATGTGGTAACAGGCACCATCAGCACCTGTTTTTGCTATTAGCTGCGTAGCCACTGAGACATCATCAATATTAATGAAAGAACGCTCCGATAGCCCACCACCATGAAGCTCCATTTTTTTACCAGTAAGGGCGGTCATAATAGTACGTGGAATAATTCGATAAAGTTGTTGCCCTGGTCCATAGACATTTGATGCCCTTGTCATCACCATCGGCAGGCCATAATTTTTGTGATATGCGAGTAGGGACATATCTCCTGCAGCGCGACTTACTGCATAAGGGGTTGACGGGTTGAAGGCGGTGTCTTCATCTACCCATCCATCTGTCGACCCGTAGACTTCAGGAGTGGTGACGTGCACATACCGTTCCAACTGATCGACATGACGTAATCGCTCAAAGAGCTTGGTCGTTGATACTGCATTAGTCATCATCCAGTCTTCGGGCTGTTCCCAACTTTGGCCAACCATACTTTGTGCAGCGTAGTTCACGATAAAGCGGGGTTTGATCTCAGCTATAAGTGTCATAAGTCCATCTAGATCATGGTTTAAATCAATTTTTTTAAAGCGGAAGCCACCCGCTAAATTACCCCAGCCATAAGGACGAAATGACAAGGCTACTTCGTCAGAGCGAGAGGTTCCAAAAACTTCTTCTCCAGATTTAAGAAGGTGCGCACAAAACGATGCTCCAGAAAAGCTATTTGAGCCAATTACCAACCAAGTCATCTGATCTCACTTCTTCGTGAATATAGATATTGTACCACCATATTACTTACGACCATTTGCAGATCTTCAGCCACTTGCATGTCAGCGACTGGAAAGTGGATCACGTGATCTGCCAGCTTGGCTGCTTGGCCACCATCAAATCCTAAAACAGCGAATGAAGTCATACCTAGCTCTTGAGCAACCTTCAGAACCTTAATGATATTGGTAGAGTTTCCTGAACCTGACATTACCCATAAAATATCTCCAGCATCAGAAAACACTGGGAGTTGACTCGAAAATATTTTTTCATATCCCTCGTCGTTGGCCAAACAGGACATTATGGCAGGGCTTTCAGAAAGAGATCTGATGCGCAGACCTTTGCCAATCTCTTTAGAAACAGAATAGACAACCTCGTTCCCAATATGGTTGCAATTGGCAGCTGAGCCACCATTCCCAGCGAGGAAGACCTGCTTTTTGTCTTGCCATGCCGTAAATAGGGCCTCTGCGAGGGGTTCAACAATTCTCCAGTC
>JAVLEV010000229.1:0-3073 GCA_031920365.1 Planktomarina sp.
GGGTTTGCAAGCTCCTCAGCTTGACGAGCCATTTCCTGAACGTGCTTCAGCATACCCTTTCCTACCTGATAGGCTGTCTGCATATTTTCAACGACCATAGCGCTATCAGTAAAATCTTCACCATAGTCCACCAACATATCCACATTGGCCAAGACCGGGTTGGAGCGCCACAGAGTGCGTAGCGCGCGGCGGCGAATGCGATCTGGAACAGCTTTAGACATAAATACAGAAAAATCATCGCCCATTTCCATTGCATCCGGATCCGGTAGGTTTAATTCTAATAACAAATCCTCATCTGATTTTTCTTCCAGTGCAGCATGTTGCTCCGATAGCGCCTGGTGCTCAATTGCGGATTCAGAAGCTTCAGCTTCAGCCACAACATTCGCCTTGCGGCGAGCCCAGAAATCATTTCCATCACTCAATGCACTGTCTCCTTATTAGAAGGAGCGCGATAGACGTCAGAAGTTTGGCGGATACGTGCATCGCCAATCCCATTTTCCTCTAAGCTAACCATTGCGTCACTACGGCGGCGCTTGATGAAAACTTCATCTTCATGGTGTAGTTGCACATAGTCTCTAATCCAGGCAACCAACCCCTCTGGCATTGAAACTTTTTCCACTAATTCCTCCCCACTATCTGCATAGTCCTGTGCCTCATAGGGCGAAGCCGTGGCCAAGACCACGTCAAGAGGATCATCTCCAATTCCATCCCGCATAATTACATAAATCGCTGGAACTTTCGTTGAAAGACCATGGAGGTATGCTTCGGTGTCTGTTCGGAATAATTCTAAAGATACAGTGGCAGCATGGTACTCAATGACCTCACCGTCGCGGCGAAGTACTTTCCAGTGGGCAGGGCCTGCGCCTGGCAAAACTGCAACAGCCTTCCAAACGTGGTCAACCCAGCGCGTCATTCCTGGTACTCTGCGGATCACTATCCCCAGAGGCATTGAAATAGATTTTTGTAGAGTTGCGTCCAATTTTCCCTCAAAAGTGTCGGTACCAATCTTTACATCATGGATTACCTTTGCCCAAACGGGAAGGCTTTTTTTTATAACATTTGGTAAAACCTCAAAATATTGTAGTGCCACATTTCGGCTGAGGGTAAGCTTTAAATGTAAGTAGTTAATAACGATCAATTTACTTGTTTTCTTAGTATTTTTGTAAGGTATGTAATAATAATTCAGTTGCCTAATCAGATCCTATAGTAATGAGATAGTCTAATGAGAAATAAGGTTTACGAACGGGATAAAGCACGTCAGACCTACCGTAAGCGCCGCTATTTCGGCTCGCGCCGAGGAAAATAAAAATGGCGGAAAAACTTCTTTTATGCGATTGTCTCGGTTCTCAAACAGTTGACGTTGCGGCGATTTCCAAAGCTTCAGGCCTAGCCTGCTCAAAGCTTTATACAAACCTGTGCGAGGGACAAATTGACTTAGCGGCCAAAGAAATTAAATTGGGTGGCGTAATTATCGCCTGCCAGCAGGAACACCAAAGGTTTGAAGAACTGGCTGAAGAGTTAAATGCAGAAACACCTGCTTTTGTGGATTTGCGCGACCGCGCAGGCTGGGGCGAAGGTGATGTTGCACCCAAAATGGCGGCGTTGGCCGCAGAAGCTGGATTATCCGCCCAAACTGGGCAAATGGGTAAGTCAATCGATATCATCTCTGAAGGTACCTGCCTTATCATTTCGGGTACTTCTGGCGTCGACGCTATCATGCAAGCGGCAGCTGATTTATGTAACACATTAGCAGTAACCGTTTTGCTGTCAGACGCCAAGGATGTATCAACAGATCGCCAGTTTGACTGTGTAGTTGGATCCGTTCGAAACGCAACGGGAGCCTTGGGTAATTTTTCAGTAAAACTTGATGATTTACAACAATTTATTGTTGGTGGACGTGGTGTGTTTGATTTAAGTGATCCACAGGATGGTGCCTCTTCGGAGTGCGATATAATCATAGATTTTAGTGGCAAGAACCCAATGTTTTCAGCTCATGAAAAACGCGATGGCTACCTGCGCGCTGATCCTACCCATGCGCCATCAGTTGCCAAAGCTGTTCTCGCAGCTTCACAGATGATTGGTACCTTTGAAAAGCCACTTTTTGTGCGGTTAGAGGAAAGTCTTTGCGCGCACAACCGCGCTCAACAAACGGCCTGCTCAAATTGTATAAATGTCTGCCCTACTGGCGCGATTGTGTCCGATGGTGAACATGTTAAAATTGACCCAATGGCTTGCGCCGGATGTGGCTCATGTTCTGCAGTATGTCCCTCTGGCGCAATCAGCTATGACGCGCCACCAGTCGATATGTTGTTCCGCAGGCTGAGTATTCTTGCTAGCACTTATACCGCAGCTGGTGGCGCCAATCCGAGACTGTTGGTCCATGACGGCGCTATGGGCTCCGAAATGATTGGTCTTGCAGCGCGTTTTGGGCGGGGCCTACCATCAGATGTGATCCCCTTAGAAACAGACGCGTTATCAGGCTTTGGACATGCAGAAATGTTGGCCGCACTGGCCTGCGGCTTTGGTGAGGTTAACGTGCTCGTCTTTCCCAAGTCCGAAACAGAGGTGATTGAGGGGCAGGTTTCACTGGCAAAGGCTCTATCAAGCCGAGACACGATTCATATCTTGCGGCCAGAAGATCCCGATGCAATGTCTGAAATGTTATATACAGAAGATTTAGCTCCAATTGCATGTGATCCGATTTTACCTATGGGTACACGGCGCCAAGTAGCAAGGTTGGCGGCCAAAACACTGCAGCCTGAAATAACAGTCGTAGAGCTACCTGAAAATGCACCTTATGGAGCTATTTTAGTAAATACAGACTCATGCAGCCTATGCCTTGCATGTGTGTCGCTCTGCCCCTCAGGTGCGTTAGGTGATAACGAAGATTTACCACAACTACGGTTTCAGGAAGATGCGTGTCTGCAATGCGGACTATGCGTTAATATCTGTCCCGAGAATGCTATAACATTGAAACCGCAAATGGACCTCACAGACGCCGCTTTTACACAGCGCGTTATGCATGAAGAAGAACCATTTGCCTGTGTAGAGTGTGGATCACTATTTGGCGTAA
>JAVLEV010000230.1:0-3064 GCA_031920365.1 Planktomarina sp.
CTCGAGTTTTATGCCAATGGGGCAAAAAACTAGTTACAATATCGCGCATCGTACCTTTTGGGATCACCGCATAGGCTTCAGTAAACACCGCGCGCTGGGTCATTGTATCTTGTTGGCTTGGCAGTCCGCCGGTTGGGAAATAATATTTTTGCTCCATAGTCATCGTGATGTCCTCTCCAAACGTCAGCAAATTTAGCTTAAAAAGCCAAAAAGAAAAAGCCCAGTGTTTGCCTTAAATGCATTTTTTTAATTCTAAACGTCAAATTGGGGCCTAAACAAACTTTTATGCAAAAAGAGTGGTCTGTTTGAGATTACTAGGAATTCGTTTTTAACTGAAATGCTCTGAAACTTAAGCCAACCCCAGAGCTACCTTTTTCTGATCTGCCCAAGTACGGATCAAGTGATCAACAGCAAGACCAATAAACGCAACACATAATCCAAGCATCAATCCATTTCCGATACCATTTTTATCTGACAGAGCCTTCAAAATATATTGGCCTAAATCGTCTGTGCCTATCATTGCGCCAATAATTACCATGAATAGTGCGAAGACCACTGTTTGATTAATACCTAGCATAATGTGTGGAAATGCGAGCGGCATTTCAATCTTCATCCACCTCTGCAATCTATTCACACCAGACATTGAGCCTGCATCTTGCAAGGTTGAAGGCACGCTTCGCAAGCCTTCAACTGTGTATCGGGTTGCAGGAATTGAAGCATAAACAACTACCGCTATCAAAACTGAAGTGTCTGTGACACCAAACAGCATAATTACCGGTATTAAATAAATGAAGGAAGGAAATGTCTGGAGTGTATCACAGAGGATTAAAATAGCCTTACTTGCCAGATTACTTTGTGCACAGAGGGAACCCACAGTAATCCCAATTAGTGCAGATACCATGACAGCAAAAGAAGTCATGTAGGCCGTAATCAACGCACGATCCCACCATTCAGTAAAAGCTATAAACAATAGAAAGCCACCAACGACGAACGCAGAACGTATGCCGCCAATAATGTAACCGATACCCATCACGAGGACAAAAGTAGCAATCACTGGCATGCCTAAATATGCCGCTTTCATCGGCATCAATACATCGATTATCAGCCAATTATTGAAGATCTGCAGTCCCCGATACCAATTCTCAACCATCCAATCGACACCAGACTGCCAAAAAGGCTCAGTGGTTATGCCCTGATTGTGCGGAATTAAGTAAAAATAGTTAATTTCACTGGCAAACAGAATTTTCCCCAAAAAGGTCAGAATTATGCTCATTCCGAGCAAAGCAAGAAATAGGATCGCATATTTGTGTCGTTGTAAAAAATTAAGATCAGCAAAGTAATCAGTTTGTTTGTTAGCCCAAGCCAACGATAATTTATCCAAAACAACCGCAATAAGTACGATGCATATACCCAGTTCTAAGGCCTGGCCAATCCGCAATTGGTTTAACGCCAATAAAAGATTAAACCCAAGCCCCTTAGCCCCGATAAAGGAGGCTATAACCGCCATCGCCAAACATTGCATAATAACCTGATTGGTACCAATTAAAATATCGCGACGGGCGGTAGGAACCAAAACCTTAAACATCATCTGGCTATTGCTACAGCCACTCATCGCTCCAGCTTCAACAACTTCTGGCGAAACGCGCTTTAAACCCAAGAGGGTTAGTCTTATCATAGGTGGCGTTGCGAAAATTATTGTTGCGATCGCGCCCGCATGATCGCCAACCCCAAAGAATACCATCACAGGGATAAGATACGAAAAATGTGGCATGGTTTGCGCAACGTTTAACAACGGCATGAGTATATTTTCGGCTGTTCTGCTTTTGTAGGCAATAGCCCCAAGCAATAAACCAACCAAGCAAGACACCGGAGCAGCAATGAGAACGAACGATAGCGTCTCCATCGCAGGCTCCCACTGGCCAAATATTGCAATATATGAAGTTGCAAGGCCAGCCAGTAAAGCCAAGCCTGTCCCCCTCAGAGCATAACCAAACAAAATAGCGCCACCAGCAACAACCGTCCACGGCAGCGCTGGCCAGACTGCCCATTTATTTTCACCAACAAAATCCCAGCTTGTAAATGCTACAATCGTTTTAACCCCACCCAAAAGAATTTCGCGCACAAACTCTATACAAAATAAAACCGCCCTCGAAAATCCTCTTGTAATTTCTCTTATGAGTGCAGAATCCTCAAACTCCTCGAGGTCCGGATCATATATTTCGATTAAGAAAAAATCATACATCAAATACTCAGCAAAGCCATTGATGGCTCCAGGAAATGCAGAAAATAGTGACGGGAGGCGCCAAAGTATATTAGTTTCAGACGGCGTAACTAAACGATACAAAATAAAAAAAATCACTAATAAAGCAAAAAATTGCACAAACTTAAATTGTTTTTTTAAGAAAGCCATGAAGTCATCCTACGCTTTTTCATCTGTTACGTTTTCAGTACCAAATAACATGTGAATGATTTTCGATGCGTGTATTGATCCAACTATATCACCAGTATCATTAACAACAGCTACGTGCTTTTGTTCAGTCAAAACGGCTTCAGCAACTGTCTGGATAATTACATCCTTCAAAACCTGTAAGGGACCCAATTGCGATGTGGCAACTTCAGGGTCCATTATATCTTCAATTTTTAAAACTTTTTCTCTCGGGACCTCTTCAGTAAATTTCTGCACATATTCTGTGGCTGGACGCAAGACAATATTAGCCGGTGTATCAAGTTGTTCGATAACACCATCCTTCATAATTGCTATCCGGTCAGCAAGACGCAGGGCTTCATTGAAATCGTGAGTCACAAACAAAATAGTCTTATTTAAAACGCCCTGTAGTCGCAAAAATTCATCCTGCATTTCTTTTCGGATTAGGGGGTCAAGAGCCGAAAAAGGTTCATCAAGAAACCAAATATCTGGTTCGACCGCAAGGGATCTTGCGATGCCCACTCTTTGCTGTTGCCCACCAGATAATTGCCGAGGGAAATAGTTTTCCCGTCCATCAAGGCCAACCAATTCAACCATTTCAAGCGCTCTGCTCACGCTTTCATCGGTCCCCTTACCCTT
>JAVLEV010000231.1:0-3034 GCA_031920365.1 Planktomarina sp.
AACACGCCTTCTTGGCGATCTTGGGTTGGGATGGTTCTGTTATATGCTTCAATTTCAAAGTTGAGCCCATCAGAAAGTCCCAGACTTTGCCCCTTGGAAATCGCTTGCTTAGCTTGCCGTACTGCAACTGGGGCATTAGCTGCTATCGCCTGGGCCGTAGCGATTGCGGCAGGTAAAAGATCCTGTAATGGATAAACGGCATTGGCGAGACCCCACTTTAGAGCTTGCTGTGCATTGAAAACCTGGCCAGTCAAAATTAGCTCCTTAGCGCGACGCTCGCCTATGGCACGGGTCAGGGTTTGAGTGCCGCCTGCGCCGGGTATAATGCCAATCTTTACCTCGGTTTGTGCGAATTTCGATCCTTCGGCCACATAAGTGAAATCTACGGCTGCGGCTAATTCACAGCCCCCCCCATATGCCGCACCATTGATGGCACCAATTATTGGTATCGGGCAATTTATGATTGCTCGGGTCATACGTTCGTAGATTAAATGTTGCTTTTCCCAAGCGCCGTTGCTCATGCCATTACGTTCTTTGAGGTCACCGCCGGCACAAAAGGCGCGAGTGCCTGAGCCAGTTAGGATAATTGCCCGTATTTCGCCGGGCTCCATTGAAATAGTCTCAAAGGCTGAAACTAGGTCCAAGGCCATTTGTGTATTAAAGGCATTTGCTACCTCGGGCCGGTTCAGCGTGACTTGCAAAACATGCGAGGCAGGTTGGCTTATAAGCAGCGTTTTGAAAGATATCATATTATATCTTATCTATGGTTAGCGTAGCTTTGGCATGCGCTACCAGAGCGCTTACCGTAGCTTCAAAGTCGTACTTTGGCGTCCAACCCCAATCCTGCTGTGCGGCACTGTCATCGAAGACATCTGGCCAGCGCCGGATCAAATCATCTGATGCGCTTCCTGGAGTAAAGCTATACTGGAAATTGGGAAAGCGGTCCTTAATTGCTACTACTAAATCTTGTGTCGTAAACATGTAGCTGTGCAGATTATAAATGTGCTGATGTAGGGATGAGCGTGTGGCAGAACAAATTTCAACTACGCTGCGCGTGACGTCATTTAGGTAAAGCGTTGACATTCCAGTGCCTGCGGCAACTGGAAAAATAAATTTTTCTCCTTTAGCTGCTGCGGTAATGGCATGGCCAGGGTAGGCTGTAACCGCGCCGGCTGGAGCAAAGGGTGATAACACCATCGGAAAGCGCAGGCAGCGAAAATCAAAACTGTGTTTGAGCTTTAAGTATACACCCATCCGCTCAACTGCCACTTTGGTTGCACCATATATATTTTCTGGCCACTGTGGTGTGGCTAGGCTAACCGGGCTCTCCAGGTCTGGGCCATAGGTAGCTGCCGTACTGGAAAAGAAGAATGGGCCACTCACCTTTTCTGAGCACATGCGCATAAAGCTAATGGAGCTAGTGGCATTTACTTCCCAGGCTAGGCTCGGATTGGCCTCTGAACTTCCAGACAGCATGGAGGCAAGGTGAATAACTAAATCTGGTTTATAGGTTTTAACCGTATGTTCTAACAGCGTATGATCGCGCATATCACCTAAAACTACGGCATAGCGTAAATCGGAATGTGTACCTTCGCTTCCGGGCAAATCGAAACTCACCACTTTGGTGCCCATATCCTCAAGATGCTGCGCGACTAGCCGACCAAGATTACCATTGCCACCTGTTACAAGAGCTGTTTCAAACATTTGAGACCTTTAAAATTTTTATGCTTCACCATGCCGGGAAGACAAGACAATAGGCAAGTTTGAATTGAAGTTTTCTCTCAAACTATACAGGGTAGCGAGCCATATTCGTTTAAGATCATGATCACGATATGCTGGATGACAGGGTATTTTATAATTTTGGTTATGGGTTGGTGGAAAATTAAAAAATAGTAATAACTGAATTATAATACGATCAAGTACTTAAAAACCTATTAAGTAATAAGCTGCCCAAAAGAAAAAAATTACTTTAATTTTTGAACCACCGATCAAATATATCCAGTACAATATTACAAAAAACGTCATCATTGATATGACCTTGGGTTTCGTGCCATTCGACGTTATCTGAAAGTCTTGAGCGCAAGGCAGCTGCGAAAACCTTGGGACCTTCCAGGTTATGTAAAGGTGCGCCAAAGCGGTCCCATTCGTGGCACCCCCCCATAGGCATTACAAACGCTGTTTTGCCACGGGCGATATTTAGCTTTTCTGCGTGCGCCTTGGCAACCCTAACGCGATCGCTGTTCTTCAACATGATGGAGCTAACCAAACGATTGTGCGTATGGCTATCGTAGCCCTTCCAACGGTCTGAGAGTGGTGCCCAACTAGCAACATCCACCAGGTCATGACAGCCAGGAGCTATAATTTGCGGAGTCCCACTTCGTCCTGCGTTGGTTAATCGATCAGCGCCAGCTGACACGCTCGACCCAAACAAGTGGTTCCCCACTTCTTGCGTTGCCAAGTCTAATACGCAGGCAAATCGCCCCTGGCTGGCAAGATCTTCGAATGCGCGGCCACCCATGCCAGTCGGATGGAAAACCGCGACATCATATCCGCGTTGTTCAAGTGCTGGCTTAAGCATCACCATGAATTTCATAATGGTTGTACCAAAAGATGTCATGCCAATTAAGGGCTTGGAAGTATCAATGCTTTTCGAGGCCTTGGCCGCGCCAAGGACTGCACCCGCCGCCTGGCTAAGTGAAGCTTTGCATATGGAATTCAACCCGAAAAGCCCACCAGCCCACAGAATCATTTGTACATCTGCAGCAATGCGATCTGGTGGTAAAAGTGGAGAAAAAGCGACAGTAGAGACGATATACTTTGGTACGCCAATTGGTAAAGAAAGGCACACATCCAGGGCCAAATCCGTTCCCATCGTGCCACCCAAAATGATTACACCGTCTATTGTACCATCGCCATAAGCTTTAGCCGTTAGGCAGCTGGCCCCAAGGGCCATAATCTGCATGGCTTGGTTTTCATCATCCAGAGCAATGATAGCCTCAATGCCGTGGTCACCGGCTTTTGCCACGTCATGTTT
>JAVLEV010000232.1:0-3027 GCA_031920365.1 Planktomarina sp.
TCTGTTATGGGTAAGCCCAGCAATACTGAGTTAGAAAACAAGCAGCAAAACCCAATTGCTACGCTATCATCCCAGTTGCGTTTAAACATAAACCTTGCGCCAAATAAGCCAAGGCAAAAGCCTGTAACCGCACCAAAATAAAAGCTACCGAGCAATGCAAAGTGAAAAGTTTGGCCAAGATCCAAGGTTGATACAGCCCGAAACAGCAAACAAGGAATTGCAAAGGTTTGGGTGAATTTCATTAAGGCTTCGACGCCACTGTCTGAAAACCACTTCCGCCAAACGGCAAGGTAGCCAAATCCAATTACGAGAAATACTGGGAGTATCACTTGGAGCAATATGCTCATATTAGATTTTCTCTGTCATCATATCGAATGCAGGCTGAACGCTAGGCGGCAGTTCGGATTTTAAAGTTTCGTAGTCTAGATCAACGTGCATATTGGTAATTATCGACTGTTTAGGCTTTAGCATTTCAATCCACCCAAGCGTTTTTTCGACATGGGTATGCGATGAGTGGGGGTTATAGCGCAGTGCGTCAACAATCCATAGTTTAAGATTATGAAGGTAGTCCCACGCCTTATCTGGTATTTCAGACACATCAGGAAGATAGGCCATATCTCCAACTCGAAATCCTAAAGCGTTTATATTGCCATGGGCAACTTCAAACGGAGTAAAATCAATTTCGCCGCCTGCGCCGTTAATAGTAAAAGGACCTGTTATCTCATTCATATCTAAAATAGGCGGATAGCTTGAGCCTGGTGGTGTTTCGAAGACATACCCAAATCTTTCTAAGAGGTCTGCCTTGGTGGTGGCATCGGCCCAAACGGGAAGCCGCTTACGCATATTGATAACAATCATCCGCAGATCATCTAGGCCGTGGACGTGGTCTGCATGGGAGTGTGTGTATAGTACTGCATCCAGCACACCAATGTCGGCACTCAAAAGTTGGGCGCGCATATCCGGTGTAGTGTCTATCAAAACACGGGTCGTCCCTTCTGGCGCTGTTTGTTCTATCAGTATCGAGCAACGTAAGCGGCGGTTCTTTGGGTTTTTTGGATCGCATGCACCCCATTTTCCACCTAAGCGTGGCACGCCACCTGATGAACCACAGCCCAATATAGTTACGGTTCGGGTCATAATACCTTCCAAAAAAGGCATTCAAAGTTAGCTTCAGTTTGTGCCGCAAACTCTTCAAGAGATACTCCAAATATATCAGCTCCAACTTGAGCTGTGAAAGCCGAGTATGCTGGTTCGTTGCGTTTGCCACGGTAAGGTGGCGGGGCTAGGTATGGCGCATCAGTTTCGACCAAGATCCGATCTATCGGGGCTGCGGCAAAAATATCGCGTACGCCTTGGGACTTTGGAAAAGTAGCAATGCCAGACATAGAAAGATAAAAACCTAAATCCAATGCGGTCTTGCCAAGCTCTGGTGATGAGCTGAAGCAATGCATTACACAGCTATAGGGCGCATTTTTGTACTCTGATTTCAAAATTTCGGCCATGTCTTGATCGGCGGCACGAGCGTGTATGATAAGAGGTAGTTTGGTTGTTTGCGCAGCATTAATATGAATCCTTAAGGATTTTTTTTGTACCTCGGCACTTTCCGATGTGTAATGATAGTCCAGCCCAGTTTCGCCAATAGCAACAAATTTTGGATGCGCAGCGATAGTGACCAATTGTTCAATTGTGGCCATAGGTTCTTTATCTGCATTCATTGGATGGGTTCCGGCAGCATAAAATACTTGATCATACGCCTCAGCTATAAGGCGAACTTCGGGTTCTTGGCGTAGCTTTGTGCAAATTGTTACCATCCGGCGAACACCAGCTTGCTTCGCACGACCTATGACATCATCTAATTCCCCGCCAAAATCAGGAAAATCTAGGTGGCAATGGCTGTCAGTGATAGCTGGGGGCTGGATCAAGGGTGACCTTTCTAGCGCAAGATTTTTGCCGCAGTTTCTTCTATTCTTAGCCCCATATCTAAGATCAGCGAACTGGGGTCAAGGTTTGCAGTCTTGCCCTGGCGTGCCCGTTGGCTGAGCTCAAGTTGGGTATTGGCCCAAAGGCGGGACGCGTTTTGATCTGGGCATAGCCTACCAAAAACTTCACTTTCACCAACTGCAGCTTGATGAATGCCCGCAGGTGAAATAGCTGAGCGGGCCAGGCGGCTAATAAAAATGTCTAGTAGACTCAAAATTTGGTCAAATTTACCATCTGTCCCGCGACCAGCAGAATTTGCCAGCTTCAGTAATTTTGTACGATCAAAGCGCGGTAGGTTGCTGCACATATCAATAATCGTAGCATAGTTTTTCAAACCGTCTGTCAGAGCTAGTTCTGCGGCCTGCCCGACAGAACCTTCGGCTAAGGCGATTATACCGGTATTGAACGCATGGTCTGGTAGGGCTATTTGAGTTGCCTTTTGTAAGTTTTCTGGTGACAAGGGTAAGCAGGTTAGCGTACGGCATCGTGACCGTATGGTGGGTAATATGCTGCCGGGTTGATGCGTAACCAGTAATAACACCGCATCTACCGGTGGTTCTTCTAACACTTTAAGTAGTGCATTTGCGGCGTTGTTGTTCATATCGTCGATGCAATCCACAATCACAATGCGCCGCCCGTTACCACCAGCAGAGAGGCTAAAAAATTTGCGTAATTCACGCACCGTGTCCACCGTGATCACAGTTTTCAATTTGCCAGTCTTTTCGTCAACTGGACGGCGAAGTACGCAGAGGCCGGGCTCAGATCCTGCGCGTATTCGGCTGGTCACTGGATGATCCTGGGCTACCTCAAGGTTCGTGCTTAGTGGTGGTGTACCAAACAAGCCGTTGCCTGGCGGCTTTTGCGCTAATAAAAATCGCGCAATGTGATACGCTAACGTGGCTTTGCCAATTCCCTTGGGCCCTGTAAGCATCCAGGCGTGGTGGACACGGCCTCTGTTGACTGCTTCTAAGACTTGCGCAATTACACGGTCATGGCCGTACAGTCGCGCTGTTTCATTTGGGTGGGGCAGCCCGTTGATTTTATCCG
>JAVLEV010000233.1:0-2993 GCA_031920365.1 Planktomarina sp.
AATGAATTTGCAGACTCATTTTGAGCGATCAAGTATCATCATTTGCGTGAAAACCAGACGTTAACCGTCGGCGTTAAAAGTCATTAGATTAATAGCTAGGAAATTGGATAATTTTTGGCTAAATTTGAGAGTATCTGAGTTCAATTTGCCTGCTTCCCATCTATTGGCGAAGGTTCAATCCAAGAAGGGGTTCACAGTACTCCCTCCAAAACTGACTGAGGCTCTTTGAAAATATTGTTCTTTGAGGGGCAGGGATGTAATGTAGTTCCCCAGCTCACGCCTTTAGCCTATTCAGCCAAAGTTGGCCAAGTCGCGCTGTGGAAGCTGCAAAACCCGGGGCAAGCGCTTGGGCTTCGGGGGCGTCAATATGGCTGCCAATCCATGCTAGAAGTGCCATTCGGCGTAGCATAATTAAGGTTTCAATCTCGTTCTCATCTGCAGCAGGCAGGTCACGTACCGCGCGGTAACCTTTTAGCCATGCCTTCTTTAAATCTGGAATGCGAGGGTCGTTTTCGATAAAGCTAATAGAGGCAGCAAAATCATACATTAGCCAACCGTCGCCGCAATCATCAAAATCAATCAGGCGCGTGCCTAAATCATCAATCAGAATGTTTGCAAGACGCATATCAGCGTGAATTAGATTAAAGCGTTCTGGCTCTTTTCCGTAACTCGCAAGACGGGCCTGTATCGCGTATTGTACGTTCACAAGGACAACACTGACATCATGCGTGACCTCTGGCCCGTCGCGCCAGTCCCCCCAAGTTGGGTTGGACCCAAAAACTGCATCAACATCCCAGGTCAGTCGTTCAAACGGAGCAGGCTTATTCCACTGAATTGCATGTTTGTGGCAGCGAGCGGCTATAGAGCCAAGTTTCGCATATTCATTTGTCATATCACTAGATTCATCAGGAGAGGTACCTTCAATAAAGTGAAAAAGTACTAGAAACCGCGGGCCGTCTAGTTCGGGCACAGTGGCTTCCTGAATGGCATAGCCATTTAGCCCAATGAAGTAGCCAGGCGTAGCAACCACGTTTTGTGACCGCAAAGCATCTAACCATGCAAGTTCGCATTCGATGGATCGACGAGAATGATAGTTTTTACGATGAATGCGCAAAATAGACTTGTAGCCACCATACGCTTCTACAAGGTACGTAGCATTCTCAGAAATATTAATTAAGCGGGCGCTGGCGCCGGCTGGCAGGTCCCACAGAGATAATGTAGAACTAGCAAGTAATTGAAGATGCTCCAAAAGCTCTGCAAGTGGTTTATCCTCGCCAGCCATTTTTCGCCTCCTTAGGTTTTGTAAGTGCTTTAAGCCATACTGGTGCGATCTGCCCACTATCCACAACAATAGCTATGATTAATAAGTCAGAAAAGGTAATTTTTATCGCTGACAGTGACAAATTTGGACAGCTTGCATTACACGTTGTTACTGAGTGGGGGCCAATTAAGACCCTCGTAACTGGCCAAGCTCTGGCAAAGGAGTTACAAACCACTATCGAGAAGTCAGGATGCGATATTATAAATTGTAATGAACAAGTTAGATAAGTAACCGCAGATATAAGTTTCTAGTGGCGTGAGTTCTGTGCTGATCTATTGGCCTGATAGAATCCAACTAGCAGCTTTTTCGGCAATCATAAGTGTAGGCGAATTGGTGTTTCCACTTGTAATTTCTGGCATAATGCTCGCATCCACAACACGTAAACCTAATACGCCTTTTACTTTTAAATGAGGATCAACAACTGCGGTTGGATCACCTATGTGGCCCATTTTTACGGTTCCAACAGGATGAAAGATTGTATTAGCAATGTCGCCGGCAAGTTTTGCTAATTCTTTATCACTTTGGTATTCAAGACCCGGTTTGAATTCCTCAGGCTGATATATATGCATAGCGGGTTGGCTCATTATTTTCCGTACTTGCCGCAGACTATCTGTAGCAACTTTGCGGTCATCATCCGTAGTCAAATAGTTTGGTGAGATTTTTGGTGCCTCCCAAAATTTAGAAGATTTTATACGGACGTGGCCTCGACTTGTGGGGTTAAGATTGCACACGCTTACGGTCACCGCTGGGAACTTATGCAGATCTTCTCCAAAGGCCTCAAGGCTTAGTGGCTGTACATGATACTCTAAGTTTGCGTGCGGACGACTGGAGTCGGATCGTGTGAAAGCCCCCAGCTGACTTGGTGACATACTCATAGGTCCTGAGCGCTTAAATAGGTATTCCAGACCAATTTTTGCTCTACCAAACAAACTATTACTCAAGGTATTGAGAGTGAGTGTGCCACTAACCTTATACACTGCTCGTATCTGAAGGTGGTCTTGGAGGTTCTCACCTACGGGCGTGTCTACAACCACTTTAATCCCGTGAAGATTTAGAAGCTTGGCTGGGCCAATGCCTGAGAGTTGTAGGATTTGGGGGGAATTAATTGCGCCTGCTGACAGAATAACCTCTTTTAGGGCCTCAACCTGTATAGCTACACCCTTGCGGTGTACGGTGACACCACAGCACCTCACTGCTCCATCTAGGCCAACTTTGAAATTAAGTCGCTCTACATGTGCTTCGGTCCAAACTGTTAAGTTTGGACGGCTTTGAACTGGGTGTAAAAATGCTTTGGATGCACTCCACCGCCAGCCTGAGCGTTGATTTACGTCAAAATATCCCACGCCAGCATTATCGCCATTGTTGAAATCGTCAGTTTTCTCGATCCCCATTTCAACAGCTGCTTCCACAAAGCTGTCAAGCACATCCCAATGGAGCCTTTGCTTTTCGATGCGCCACTCGCCGCCGTGCCCGTGCAGGTCAGAAAAACTACTGTTATTTCGTGTGATAGGATCGGCGCCATTATCAAGTCTATAGTGATTTTCATGCGCCTTGAAGGCATTTAGGGCGTGTTCCCAGTTCCAAGTCTCATCGCCAGTCAAATGTGCCCAATTTTCGTAGTCTCGTGCCTGACCACGCATATAAATCATACCATTTATCGAGGAACACCCCC
>JAVLEV010000234.1:0-2985 GCA_031920365.1 Planktomarina sp.
ATTACACCGTGGCGAAATGCTCTATTTACCGTTTATCTTGTCATTTTTACAAAATATTAAATAAGAATCGATGGGTTGCTCATCAAGTTCGATGGCAGACGGTAGGCGCTGCTGATCATCACCAATTTATTACTGTAATCTAATATTTGTATAACTCCTGACCTTTTTGTTTTTGTCTTTTAGCTTATTTAATTGCAAATAAGCTAAGCACCTAAGGCTGCGGCTTGTTTAGATTTTTCTAAACCCTTTTCGGCCAGTGGAGCGTATTAAAGATTGTTTAAATCAGCACCTTGCTCTGTGTCGGGTAAAAATCGATTCCATAAACTGTCTACTTTGGCTTTAGACTTTAATTCTTAAACGATAAAGTGTGTGCCCTAACGGTTTTCGGCTTTGGCAAAGTGGGCGCTGTATCCTTGCTCTCTTGGATAAATGTGTTCATCCATTAAAGCTTCCAGACTAACGATGACTTCTTTTACTTTGTCGGAATATTCAAAGTTAATTGTTTTGCTCCAGTTTTTTTAATTGAGTTTTTAACTTGTAGATTCAATCGAATCATCTATTTGCTTAAACTCAGAAAAGCTCTCTGGAATGTCGCCATGTAACTCAACACTACCCCATAACTTTAATGCTTCTTTAGTATGCGGCAATAACGTTGGCGATTACTTTTTTGCGAGGGAACTATCGGGCACGTCTTGCGGAAATTGTGTTAAGTAAACTTGTGCCATAGCGGAAAATCGTATACGTCTAACTTAGTGCTGCGCGCACTGAAGAGCTATGCTTTCTAAACGCGACTAATATACTCGCATAAAAAAGATCCTTTGGGCCTATCTTTTTATAGTGACTTATATGCCAAGGTATTTTTCCACGTATTTAAAAAAACCTATACCTGCAGTACTTTTTGTACATCATCAGCAAATTTCTCACTTTCTTTTTTATCTTTTAATAAACCTCCGACTTTAAAAGGAATCTCAAGGCCCGCAGCCATGCCAGGCTGCTCACGCATTGCATCACGCCAGCGCTTCAGGTTATTCAGATCGTCGACTGATACCCCTGACCATTTGTAAGTTCGCACCCAACACCAATTGGCAATATCGGCGATAGAGTAATCGTCAGCTAACCATTCATTGTCTGCCAAGTGATTATCAAGAACTTCAAATAGGCGACGACACTCATTTTGGTATCGATCAATGGCCGGTAGTATTTTTTCCGGGAAGTAACGGTAAAATACATTGGCTTGCCCCATCATGGGTCCAACACCACCCATTTGAAACATCAACCACTGCAGCACCCTGGAACGACCTTGAGTGTCAACAGGTAACAGTCGGCCTGCTTTTTCCGCGAGATAAATCATAATGGCACCCGACTCAAAAACAGCAAAGTTATCTTGCTCTCGATCAACGATTACGGGAATGCGACCGTTTGGATTAAGCGCGAGAAACTCATACTTTTTCTGATCCCCTTTAGTGAGATCAATAGCATGTGCTTGGTACGGAATCTCCAATGCTTCAAGGGTGCAAGAAGCTTTGTGACCGTTAGGCGTTGGTGCCGTGTATAGATCGATCATTCTGTTTACCCCCTCCAGTTAAGCCATTGTAATAGCTTTATGGAATGCAGGCCGGGCTTCAATTCTTGAAATATACTCTTTAACATTGCCAAGCTCATCTGAGGCGCAACCGAGTCGGTTACTCATAAAGCAAGCATGTCCAAGCATAATATCCGCCCCGGAAAAATCTCCAATTAAATACTCTCTACCGGCAAGAGCTTCATCAATCGGTTGTAACGCCTTTGCCAGCAGTCGCTTAGCCTGACCGAGTACCTTTTCGTCCCGTCGGTCTGGCGGTAAGAGAAGGGTGTGTACTACAACGGTGTTCATAGGTGGCATCACCATTCCTTCACAATAATGAAACCATTGTAGGTATTTCGGAAACTCAGCAGCGTCTACCACTGGTTTCAAACCACCATTTTTATGCCGTTCTAATACGTAGTCAACGATCGCACCAGATTCAAAAATAGATATATCGCCATCTTCGAGCACTGGCACGCGACCGAGGGGATGACGGGCACGATGCTCCTCTGATTTTAGGTCTTTGGGGTTAAAAGCCATTTTATTGAGTTCATAAGGAAGGCCCAACTCCTCTAGAAGCCAAACTACACGTCCTGCTCGAGAGTTTGGTGCAAAATGTAATTTAAGCATGTTATTCGTTCCTTTCTAAAGGTTAATGTCTGGCTAAGGATCTTTGAATTTGCGCTTGATGGTACGCTCAAAGGTAAGAAAACTTTCTTACTAGTTAAAATTAGAAATTGCTGGCTACAGAACCATCAACACCGTATTGTTGATTTAAATATTTACACATCAAGCTGCCAGTAAGCCCCCTGGTACCATACACAACAAGGTCAAGCGCTCGGGTGTTTGACATTATATCTCTCCTATTAAAAGCACTCTGGAGCCAAAATATAAGGCGCTTTTTATTCTCATTAGAATTTATCTCAGAGCTTAGTATCTCGCTAATTACATCGCAGCGAAATGTCCTATTTCCCTTTTGTCTTGTCATTTTTACAAAATCTTAAAATAAGAATCGATGCGGTGCTCGTCAAGATCAATACAGATATTTATGGCCAGAGATAGACTATCCCTCTGCGGCTATTGCTCCGCTTCTTGCGATCATCTAGGAGTGAAAGAGTGAGAGTGAGTTGATAAATAATAAGCATAGAAAACAGTTAGGTACCAAGCTACAAAAATACAATCAATCAGTATTTGTACCGAATGCTTATACTTATTATAGCGATGTTAATCACGCAACATCTCTCAGGCTCTTCTTCAATAACTTCTCTAGATTAACGACACGAGTATCAGTAGCCAGCTTACCAACAGCTTTTTTAGCCATAGATTAGTCTCCTAACAAAGTGACTTATTTAACAGATCGGGTTACAGCCGTATAAAGAATTGAGCGTTCGAGTAGTCCTACACCAGGCATAACTGGCATG
>JAVLEV010000235.1:0-2975 GCA_031920365.1 Planktomarina sp.
ATTTGATTAAACAGTTGGAAATAGAGCGGAACGAAGAGCCAGATTAAACAAATCCACTGTATTAAATAAAATCTCAAATACCCTAGTTAAAATATTGTTAGAATTATTTATCACCAAAGATGATAGCCGAGGGCAGATTATATTTAATCATTTTATTTTTACTGCAGTACCGACAACCGACACTAAGATGTCGTCGTTTCTGCGCATCCCTAGTGGCACTAAATCGATGCTAAGCCCAACAATACAATTTGAGTCTTGCTGGATTGCTTTGGACTTAAGATCTAAAATAGCGAGCTCCAGTGATTGGCTTAGCGCGTCTGGTTTCTTAGGCTTCCGCCTGAGAACTACATTAACCATCTTTGCAAACCAAGTAAGCTTATGATTTGTAAAACAAAACTCAGCTGACACTATTCCAATACGGGTTTTGATATTGAGATTTGTACCAACTTCTGTAGTCACCACAATATCTTCAAATTTGTTAAAAACCGTTTCAATAGATTTTTGAGTAGATGCTATTACTGGCTCTTTGCCAGTCATTATCTTAGTTTCAACCCGCTCCTTCACGTAGCAGGTTATGCAGAGGCCATTATAATTCTGAGATACTTGGCTCTCAGAGTAACCCATTTTTATGGAGCAGCTGCTACATTTGGCCAATTTTTGAATCTCCTGAAAACTAATTAAAGTTTTAATTTACTACATCATAAGAAGTATCACCTATTAAACAAATTTAACAACATAACAATAATTATCATCTGGTTAATTTTTCAATCATATCTGAATTAGCCTGCATCATTCGAGCGGCACCATTAAATTGTTGTTGAGCCTTAATCATGTTTGTCATTTCTTCAGTCACGTCAACATTTGAGCCCTCAATATGACCAGACTTTATACTAGCAAAACCAAGTGATCCCGGATTTCCTACCGACATAGTACCAGATTTATCAGTAACGCCAAAAGTTCCATCCCCCTTTTGTTTTAGACCATTAGGGTTGCTAAAGGATACAAGGCCAATCGTAGCCAGCGGAACATTTGTTTTCCCACCAAACGTCGCGGTGATATTTCCATTATCTTCCACTGTAAGATTTGAAAGTGGCGTGTCATAAGCATCAAAGGGTATTTTAATCGACTGGAATACATCTACGTTTGCCACAGGGGTGTCCACAAATTTATTTTCAACCGCAGCCGCCCCCATTACAAATGCACCAGTAGACGTCTTCAAAAATCCATTAGCATCAAGCGAGATGGCCCCATTACGAGTTGCAGAGAAACTCGGATCATTTTCTTTCTTTGTTACAAAATAGCCATTGCCAACCAGTGCAAGATCAAGGGCACCACCTTTTGCAATTAAGGAGCCTTGACCATCACTACGGCGGGTTTGTTCAACATTGGAACCCTTGCCCAATAGTGATGTCTCGACTGCATCAGCAGTTCTTCCATTAAACAATTCAGCAAAAGATACTGAACTTTTCTTATAGGCAGTTGAATTTGCATTTGAAATATTGTTTGAAATTACTTTCAACTCGTGAAGTGCTGTCGCCATGCCAGTCTTGATTACAGAAAACATTAGAAAACCCCTATCGTTGTTGCTAAGGAATTTGCAATAAGTATGCCACTTTCGTGTGATATCTTAAATAACAGAGATTTATTTTTATCCCATAAAGTCAAAAAGACTTTTGCTCGTAATTCGTGTAAACGTCGCCTGTGCAGCCTCTTTTGAAGTCAACAATTGTTGGAGTTTAGTCAAAAGTGCAGCCATATCTGCATCTTCGATATTAGATATATCTTCCGACAGCATAACTATTGTTTCTTGCGTCGCGTCTATATAACCTTCCGCAGCCTTGGCTGTTACACTTAAGTCCTGCTGGTTTTTGGAAAACTGTTCCAAAACCTGTGTGAATTGAATGCCTATTTCTGAATGTTTCAGCTTATTTGGGACAACAATGTCATCATTAGTCGCACCACCAATTGTCTTTCTAATGCCTATAGATTTTGATACATTTTGATCTAAGTCTGTAACATAATTACTAATTTTTACATCTAAAGCAGCGCCAACGTTCACAGTAATCTTGTTAGAAGTAACAGGTACATCTGCCGTGACGCCAGGGATGGAAGCCGCATTTATTGCCACGGCAATCGAATTGTAATCGTTTCCATAAACAATAGTATCCACTGAGTAAGAATTGCCGCCAGTAGAAAAATCGAATTTGAATTTTGAAGCGTTTCCAGCTTCTGGAAAAACCAATTGGGTATTAGTAGCACTGGCAAAATTTGAAGATATTTCAGCACCTAAGGGCGAATTCATACTCTCAACAAAATTATCAACAGCGTCAAAAACTGAAAATTTCGCGTTAGCATTTCCTAGATTTAAAAATACGTCATCACCAGCAAAGTTTTGCCTAAGGTCCCTATCGTAAGAAACCTGCAGTGACTTATTTGCACCAGAGCCACTATAGGTGACAGAGCCATTATTGTTTAGTTCAAAGGGGCTTCTTTTGTCTGATAATCCACTAAAAAATCCATCTCCGTTCTGATCGACTTGATTTGAAAGCTGCAAAAGCTCTTTCTTTATACCCACAGCCTCACGCCCAAATAATTCGCGATCACTGTCCGAAATAAAGCTACTACCTGTTTGCGCCTGCAGTTCGAGTAGTCTAGTTGCAACATTCTGGAGTTGATCAAAAACATTATCAATTTCATTCATCTTAGATGAAACCAGAGTAGCATTTTGGTTAAATTGCATGGTCTGGGCCTTATGATCCTCAGCAGCGTTTAGATGATCTATTTCATTCAAATTATCTGATAAAGACAGGTTTTTTTTACCAGTGCTCGCCTGATCTTGTATCTCGTTGATTTCTTTTGATAGGCGAGTGAAGTTATCGATATTTCGTTGATATATGCCGGATGTACTAATCACCATTTTTAATTCCTACTCACATTGACCGCAGTAACGTATCTAAAAGTTCACGAGCCGTGGT
>JAVLEV010000236.1:0-2961 GCA_031920365.1 Planktomarina sp.
TTTTGTTATGATCGATGCTATCGAGTTCACGCGTGTGGAGTAAAAGCTAATCACCTTATACTGATTTAAAATCAGTCTCTGATAGCCTTTAGTATTTGAATTAAAAAATCTGTAAAATTTACACTGGCTTGAAGAAAATATTTTTTAATTTTTTTAATAACATTAAGTTAAACTATCACAAAAAACTTGGATTCTTTTGCAGGCCTCCTGGAGTTTGTTGTCGGAAGTGGCGTAGCTCACACGAAAATTTGGCGATAGGCCGAATGCTGCTCCAAAAACAACTGCTACGCCAGTATCTTCCAAAAGGCTGGTGGCAAAAACTTCGTCATCCGTAATTATGACCCCGTTTGGTGTGGTTTTCCCGATCAGGCCAAAAATGGAAGGGTAGACGTAGAAGGCGCCTTCGGGTTTGGAGCAGGAAATACCTTTGGCTTTATTAAGCATTTCTACGACCAAATTGCGCCGGCGGGTAAAAATCTCATTGTTGGCGCCCAAGAAGCCTTGGGCGCCATTTAGCGCCTCTAATGCTGCCCATTGGCTTATTGAACATGGGTTTGAAGTTGATTGTGACTGCACCTTTCGCATGGCAGCAATCAATGGTTGAGGTCCGGCGGCATAGCCAATTCGCCAACCTGTCATGGCATAGGCTTTAGACACACCATTGCAGGTAAGGACGCGCGGATACAAGGTGGGTTCCACTTGTGCTGGCGTACAGAATTGGAAGTCATCATAGGCTAGATGTTCATACATATCGTCTGTCATGACCCAAACATGGGGATGGCGCAGTAAAACGTCCGTAAGGGCTCTCATTTCGGCCCAGTTATAGCCTGCCCCAGTTGGGTTTGAGGGTGAATTGAAAATAAACCATTTGGTTTGTGGTGTAATAGCAGCTTCAAGTTCATCTGCCGTAAGCTTAAAGCCGGTTTGTGCAGAAGCTTTGGCTATAATAGGAGTTCCTCCGGCGAGCAAAACCATATCAGGGTAAGAGACCCAGTAAGGAGCAGGTATGACCACCTCATCGCCTGGGTTTAAAGTAGCCACTAAAGCGTTGTACAAGATTTGTTTTCCGCCGGTGCCCACACTGACTTGAGTAGGGACGTAGCTCAACGCATTGTCACGCAGAAACTTTGCACAAATAGCTTGTTTAAGTTCCGGCATCCCATCTGGAGCAGTGTATTTGGTTTTGCCCTCTGCAATGGCCCGAACGGCTGCTGCTTTAATGTTGTCTGGAGTGTCAAAGTCTGGCTCGCCGGCACTAAGTCCAATGACATCGCGCCCGTCTGCCTTTAGTTCTGCAACTTTTGTTGATATGGAGATTGTAGGCGACGCTTTTACGCGATCAAGTGTTGCGGATAAAAATGACATGGCTACCTCATTCTGAGAATTTATATGTAGAAGTCATAGGTCTCTGTATAAATGCCTGCAAGTAGAACTGATAATAAAGAGATGGGATGTGATGGAAAATACTTCGGAAGCGCCATTTGATTGGTATGGCCCTGATGCGGCTACTTTTGGTGACCGTGTTGTGGGTGCTCGCGAAAAATCAGGAATGACGCAGGCTGAACTATCACGCCGGCTGGGGATTAAGCTTGCCACCTTGCATGGCTGGGAAGAGGACCGCTCCGAACCGCGGGCTAATAAGCTGCAGATGTTGAGTGGTATGCTTAACGTATCTTTGTTGTGGTTGCTGAGTGGTGAAGGGACCGGACCGGAAGAACCTAGCACTGTGCCATTGTCTGGCGATGTACAAGGCATTTTAATTGAAATGCGAGCAATTAAAACAGATATGACACGTACTGCTGAGCGGTTAAGCCGGTTAGAAAAAAAACTAAGGTTGAGCCTAAAATGAATGAACTTCACGATCACAAAGTTAAGCGTTTAAAAATGCGTTCTATGCGGCGTGGCATTAAGGAAATGGATATAATATTGAGCTATTTCGCCGATACAGCCCTAAAGGCTATGAGTGGTGACGAACTGATTACTTATGATGAACTACTAGAAGAAAATGATCATGATCTCTATTCTTGGGTGACTGGCGTGGCAGCGGCCCCACCAGAATTTTCAGATTTGATAAGTGAAATTGTTACAGGGCTCCAAATCCAAAAAAATTAATTTTAGCATATTAAACAATACTCATGAATTTTCTTTAATAGATACCTGGTGCAATAGATTAACTTGATTGTGGATTGGTATCCTCAGATGAATTGAATTTCAGAGTATTGAAACTCCATATCCCACTAGCTAGGAGGCCGAATTTTTTCGTAATTACAGATACTCTTTTGTCTGGGTCTAATTGAGTGCTGATTTGGGAATCATGATGAAGCGTTAGCACCCAAAGATATTTGGACGGTACTAGTAGTAAATAAATTAGTGAACTGTTGCGCAGAGTTGAATACTATTGGAATACTCAAATTCAGCTTACTTATTTGCAAAGGCTACTGAGGCTGGTGAATTCTAATTCACGCAGTAATTTACGGCTCATTGCTCGCGTATAGTCGTCAAAGTTCACGGCTATCTCGAAAAATGCTCCAGCGCCCGCTAGAATACTGTTTTCAAAATAAGTAGCTAACTCGTTTATAGATAATTCCTCATGTGCGATTCGTGTTTTCGCGTCCACACCAATGACTAATGTATTAATTACGATATTACCAATTTTATAAGGTAAATTTAGCTTATTTAGAGCTGGGCGTGTATTGTCCTCTCGATCACTTGAGATGCCTAAGGTATGCTTCTAAGAGCTTGGTTGTTGGTTCAAATAACTTACGCTCGTCAGTGTAGCCTTTCCTAATGCCGTGGTGAGTGGGGCGTTATGTCGCTGTGTTAGGCATAACTCAGTTGATAAATTTTGCAGGGTTTTTATATTTGAAATTTTGGTCCAAGGTATTAAAATGCATTGATAATTTTGGCCCCTACATTCAAATACTAACAACCGCATAGGAAATTCTGGCATAGTCAAAATGC
>JAVLEV010000237.1:0-2961 GCA_031920365.1 Planktomarina sp.
GGTTTCTGCAGCATGAAAAGTCATTGCTACACCGTTCATGCAATAACGTAGACCTGTCGGTGTAGGCCCATCCGGAAATACATGACCCAAATGAGCATCACACATTTGGCAATGGACTTCGGTGCGGGTTGAGAACCAACTTTTATCTATTTTTTCGCCCAATGTAGCGCCTTGTAACGGCCTTGTGAACGAAGGCCAACCAGTGCCGCTATCAAACTTATCTGCTTGAGAAAAAAGCTCTGATTTACAGCACACGCAAGCAAAATACCCATTTTTTTTTGGGAAGTTATCATGACTAAACGCCGGTTCAGTTCCCTGCTTACGAGTAACTTTATACGCTAGTGGTGATAAGACTTCTCGCCATTGCTGGTCGGTTTTATTAACTTCGGCCATTTTGGCTCCAACTTATATTTTTGTTAACGATTATTTATATAGCGCTAATACTAACTTCTGCCATAGGTAAGCAAAAATCTTTTTTTAGTGGATGAAGCTTTGCATGCTGCTCATTGTTCGAACTAACATTGATTGACTTTCCCAAGGGGGCAGGCTTTCACTAAAGGCCTCTACAAATAGTACCTAACTATCTCAGTGTATTGACGCCACCAGCGCAACCGCCTAGCTGGACTCATGGCACGAGCACCCCTGATTCAACTCTCCGATATATCGCTTACTTTTGGCGGTAACCCTGTATTTTCAAATTTAGGCTTTGTTGTTCAAACGGGAGACCGTCTTTCGTTAGTCGGACGGAATGGTTCGGGCAAATCTACCCTAATGAAAGTTATGGCAGGGTTAGTTGAAGCAGACAAAGGTAATCGCGTAATTCCCCCTGGAGTGAGTGTGGGTTACATGGATCAAGACCCAGACTTGTCTTCTTATGAAACATTAGGTGATTTCGCTTTATCTGGTCTAGACATGGCAGAACATTATAAAGTTGAGATTGCTGCCGAAGGTCTCAAATTTAATCCAGACCGTCCAGTTAAAACCGCTTCAGGTGGTGAACGCCGCAGGGCGGCTTTAGCAAAGTTGATGGCCGAAAATCCAGAACTTATGCTGCTTGACGAGCCGACTAACCACCTTGATATTGAAGCTATTTCTTGGCTTGAATCTAATCTGCGTGAAAGCCGCAATAGTTTTGTGGTTATCTCTCATGACCGTGCATTTCTGACTGCTTTGACACGTGCTACACTTTGGATTGATAGGGGGGCAGTGAGGAGGTTGGAGCAGGGTTTTGGTAGTTTTGAGGCTTGGCGGGATAAGACTTGGGAAGAAGAAGATGATCAACGACATAAACTAAATAAAAAAATTAAAGCTGAGTCCCGTTGGGCGGTTGAAGGCATTTCAGCCCGCCGCAAACGCAATCAGGGAAGAGTACGGGCTCTTGGTGAACTACGAGCCGAACGTGCATCGCAAATTAGCCGCCAGTCTACTGCGGCAATGGCCTTTGATTCTGGCCATAAATCCGGTGCGAAAGTTATAGAAGCCAAAAACCTAGATCTTTCATTCGGCACATTAGAAATTTTGAAAGATTTTTCTATCACTATTCAGCGAAAAGACCGTGTGGCTATTGTGGGACCCAATGGGGTTGGCAAAACGACATTGATCAAGACACTTTTGTGTGAGCAGGCGCCGGATAGTGGAACGGTTAAACTTGGTACCAATCTGCAAATAGCTGTGTTTGACCAAGGCCGAACCAAACTAGATCCTAATCTCAGTCTTTGGGAAGCTCTCACTAGTGATCCAACAATGGCTGTTTCTGGTAGCTCGGACCAAATCATGGTGCGCGGCACACCAAAACACGTGGTGGGCTATTTGAAAGAATTCTTATTTGCGGATGAGCAAATGAGAGCGCCAGTTAGGTCTCTGTCTGGTGGCGAAAAAGCAAGGTTATTACTTGCTCGTTTGATGGCGCAAGAAAGTAACCTTTTAATTTTAGATGAACCTACCAATGATTTGGACATAGAAACTTTAGATTTATTGCAAGATGTCTTGGGCGAATATGATGGTACGGTTCTGTTGGTGAGCCACGACAGAGACTTCTTAGATCGTGTTGCCACAAGTACTATTGCTTTGGAAGAGTGCTGCAAAGCTACAGTTTATGCAGGTGGTTGGAGCGACTACCAAAGCCAAAAAACTAGCGCAAAGCATGCGATAACTGGTAAGCAGACTACTAAAAAAAATGCTGCAAAAGCAAAGTGTGATGTGGTAAAATCAACTATCTCTTTTACTGAAAAACATCGGCTGGAAGCCTTGCCAGCTGAAATTGACCGGTTGGAGGTGAAAATTACTGAGCTAGAGGTATTTTTGTGTCAACCAAACATGTTCAATGAACACCCTGCTAAATTTAAAAAAGCTACGGATGTTTTGCTTGAGCAGCGAACCGCTCTTGCTGTGATAGAAGCAGAGTGGATTGAGTTGGAAGAAAAAGTTAGTAGTTAAATATTAAATTTAAAACTATGTATAATGCCAATAACAAGCATAATAGCGTAATCATCTGCTTAATAATTAAACGCCTCTGGCATGGCATCTCTATTAAATATTTTCTTAGAAAGTTGTATTTTTAGAAGTTCACATGGCATTTTTGTGTTCTGCTGCAAATGCCAACAAGGCTTCTATAGCCTTTATAAATTGAGCATCACAGACGGTCATCGCAACGCGGACGTGGCCTAACGCCGATTTACCGAAGCTCTCCCCAGGCATGACTGCTATTTGCTTGGACTCAAGCAAAGCATGGGCAAAAATATCGCTACTAAGCCCCGTGGCGCGTATATCTAACATAATATACATTGCACCAGAGCACGGAACTGCTCGCACTACTGTCTGCCGAGCGATTAAATCCATCGCAATGTCGCGTCGTCGCTTAAACGGCGCAGCCACTTCAATCTCAACAGCATTTCCCTGGTTTAGAGCGAAATTTGCAGCGTCCTGAATATAACCTGGAACACCGAAGGTTGTATGGGTTGC
>JAVLEV010000238.1:0-803 GCA_031920365.1 Planktomarina sp.
TGTATGTGCCTAGCAATACGGTGTCAACGGCGCGGACTATTCCGTGCGCTTTAAAGGATCAAACAATGTTTAAATCATACTCTATTTTGCATGGAATGGCTATCGCACTACTACTTTCGTCTTCCTTAGCTGCTCAGGACCAAAATCTGCGTACCATTGTGGCCACGGTTAGTGGGACAGATTTGACTTTAGGGCATATGCTTGACGTAAAGCGCCAGCTACCAGACCAATACCAAAACTTGGATGACAATACATTATTTAACGGTATTATTGACCAATTAATCCAGCAAGAATTGCTAGCCAGTTCCATGACAAAAGATCCAAGCTGGCTTGCCATAGCTATGCAAAACCAGCGCCGTAATATTTTATCCTCTGTTATAATAAGTGAGCTGCGGACGAATGCCGTCACAGAAAGAGCTCTGAAGGCCGCCTATTCAGCTAAATTTCCATTAGGATCTGGTGAGCAAGAGTATAAAGCCTCTCATATCCTAGTGGAAACGGAACAGAAAGCGAGGGAACTTTTAACTATGCTAGATGGTGGAGCTGATTTTAGTGGATTAGCAACTGAGCACTCCACAGGCCCTTCAGGTCCGAGCGGCGGTGATCTGGGTTGGTTCAGCAAAGGACAAATGGTTGCCCCATTTGAAAATGCGGTCATGGGTATGGAAGCTGGTACCTATACTGGCCCAGTACAAACGCAGTTTGGCTATCATTTAATTTTCTTAAACAACCGCCGAGAAACATCACCACCAACCTTTGAAGATGTCCGCAGTGAACTGAAGGTGGAAATACAAAATGCCGCC
>JAVLEV010000238.1:813-2914 GCA_031920365.1 Planktomarina sp.
AAATAGGATTGATCCATCCATTCTCTCCACCTTGGATCTGATTGTGAAATGATGAAAATATCGCCCTTGGCCCCAGAAATTTTTCCTAAGCTACCAATAATTGAGGGAGTGGCATTTGCAACAGCCGCAGCTGGTATAAAATACCCCAGTCGCACAGACGTCATGCTTGCCTCAATTGCTGCAGGGTCTGCAATTGCAGGTGTATTCACACGCTCCGCCACCCGTTCAGCATGTGTGTTGGACTGCCAGGCTAAACTGACTAGAGATATGCAACAGGGGGCTGCAATACTGGTGAACTCTGGAAATGCCAACGCCTTTACAGGTGCCGCGGGACAAACGTCTGTAGATCGTATCTGCTCATCTGTAGCTGCCAGCCTCAACCTACCAACCAGTGCAGTCTTAACTTCTTCAACAGGGGTCATTGGAGAAGTCCTGCCAGACCATAAGATCATCGGATGTATAAGCGCATTGTCCACATCTTTACGCAGCGATGCGCTTGAAGATGCAGCTAGAGCGATTATGACGACAGACACTTTTTCAAAGGGCTCAACAGTCTCACTAAAAATCAACGGTAAAACTGTGCAGATCAATGGGATCGCCAAAGGTTCAGGTATGATCGCCCCAGATATGGCTACAATGCTGGTCTATATCTTCACTGATGCCAAAATTGCAAAGGCTAGCCTACAAGAACTACTAACGAATCTAACCGAAAGCACCTTCAACTGCATCACTGTGGATAGCGATACCTCCACTTCTGACACTTTAATATGCGCTGCAACTGGGGCGTCTGGCATAGATGTCTCTGGTGATGTAAGCTTTGCCAAAGCCCTTGAGTGCCTTATGTTGGATTTGGCACATCAAGTGGTGAGGGACGGTGAGGGGGCTACAAAATTTGTAGCCGTAGAAGTCACCGGTGCGACTTCGTACGGCGATGCACGCAAGGTGGCAATGTCAATTGCCAATTCTCCGTTGGTAAAAACTGCCATTGCTGGAGCAGATCCCAATTGGGGTCGAATTATAATGGCTATTGGTAAATCTGGGGCCCAAGCTGACCGTGATAGACTTTCAATCTGGTTTGGACCGCATCTTGTAGCAGAAAACGGTTGGGTTGCTGAGGGTTATACCGAGGAAATCGGCGCCACCTATATGCAGCAAAATGATTTAGTAATTCACATAAACCTAGGCCTCGGAAGCGCCAAAACTACAGTTTGGACTTGCGATCTTACCCACGACTATATTGCGATCAATGCAGATTATCGCTCATGAGAACTGTGCTAGTTTCAGCTGTTGCTCTAATTGATCGAGACGGTCGCGTACTGTTGGCACAGCGACCAGAAGGTAAATCAATGGCTGGCCTGTGGGAATTTCCTGGTGGAAAAATAGAAGCGGGAGAAACTCCAGAGGCCGCACTGGTGCGCGAGCTTGAAGAAGAGCTTGGTATAAACACTTGGAAAAGTTGCCTTGCGCCCCTCACTTTCGCAAGCCATGCCTATAATGATTTTCACCTACTGATGCCATTGTTTGCCTGCAGAAAGTGGGAAGGTACCCCACATCCACGTGAGCATCAAACTCTAAAATGGGTTAGCAAGCACGACCTAAGATCCTACGAAATGCCCGCAGCAGATGTCCCACTCATTCCGATCCTGTACGATTGGCTTTAAATTCTACTCAAAATTCATTTAATTTTAACAATGTGTTAACTTTAGCTATGTGTAGAATGTGTCACTCTAGATAAGTAAGCAAGTGCATTGAACTTAAAGTATCGCCCCCAACAACTCAAAAATTTCAATTAGTCCACTGAGTACTGGTAAAAAAATGGCGCTATAGTTAGGCGCCATTTCAATTTTTCTTAGACAACTTAAGCTAGATTGCGCTCAACTTCTTCACGTTCGAAGATTTCGATTACATCACTCGGTCGTATATCGTCATAATTCTCAAAAGCCATACCGCATTCTTGACCAGATTGAACATCTGACACTTCATCCTTAAAACGTTTCAATGTTTTTAGTGTCCCTTCATGAATCACAACGTTATCACGCAGCAAACGCACACCAGCAGACCTGCGGGCAACACCTTCAGTCACTAGACAGCCAGCAACTTT
>JAVLEV010000239.1:0-2873 GCA_031920365.1 Planktomarina sp.
AATTCATCAGAAAGGCCCCGTAAACCAATCACCTGGAATGTCGTGGGGATGCTTGCGCTGTTCGGCGAGAGAGGTGGATTCAATTTCTGTTTGAAGCATTTCTCCAATTTTTTCAGCAATATTTTCTGCTCTTATATGATAACTCTCAGTCAATGCGGGGCTAGTTGCCTCTGGATAGTCTGGCATTGCCAGTCTTTGCGGCGCACACTTAAAAGCCTCCCAACAATTGGTTGTAACACGAGCTACAATTTCGCCTGAGATTGATCCAGTCAGATTCCCAGTATCCAGCACTATGAGACGGCCAGTCCGATTTACAGAAGCTTCAATAGCTTTCCAATCCAGCGGACGGACACAGCGCAAGTCAATCAAGTCGCAATTAATTCCTTGCGCTGACAGATGGTCCACTGCGTGCAATGCCTCTATCGTCATATATGACATTGCTACAACTGTCACATCAACACCTGTACGCAATAACATGGCTTTGCCCAGCGGAATTCTACAATCACCATCCGGCACTTCGCCGCGCAGATTATGCAACCATCGATGCTCTAAAAACACAACTGGGTCAGGATCAAAGATAGCCGAGAGCATTAGTCCCTTTGCGTCTTCTGCGGTTGCGGGCATCACCACCTTAAGTCCAGGCACATGCGCAAACCATGCTTGTAGATTTTGCGAATGCGTAGGCCCTTGGCCCCAGCCACGACCCAATATCATTCGCACAGTTAGAGGCACTCCTCGTTGATCACCAAACATAAAACGCCATTTTGCAGCATTATTTACTAACTGGTCCATAGATAACAAAGCGAAATCTAGACGCTGGTGTGTTATAACTGGGCGCAACCCATAGAGCGATGCTCCAATCCCAATACCCGTCATAGCATTTTCTGATGTAGGCATATCAAACACCCGATCATCACCAAACTTTTCCTGCAGACCCATAGTTGTGCCAAATACACCTTTGGGATCTGGCACACCTAGTCCGTAGCAAATAACATCCGGATCAAGTGTCATGGCCTCGGTTAGTGCTTCATTAATGGCCTTGGCAAAAGTCATAATAGCCATATATCAATCACCTTCACTTTGAGGAACAGAGCTAAAACTAGATTGCTCAAAGTACAAACCAGTATAAGCGCTATCAGCCGAGGGCATTGGAGATGCTTCAGCAAAAGTGAAAGCCTCTTCCACTTCCAGAGCAATGTTGTCATTCATCAGTTGCAGCTCTCTTGCAGTAATAATTGAGTTATCGAGCATTACTCTCTCAAAACGTGAGATTGGCTCTTTTGCTTGCCACTCAAGAAACTCAGATTCAGAACGATAACCAATATGATTATCATAGGACGGACCACAATGCTCAAGCCATCGATAGGTAGAAAATTCAACAAGCCTTGGCCCGCCACCTGCACGAATCGTAGCAACTGATTCGCACACTGAGGCATACACTGCAGCTACATCATTACCATCTCCACTAAACGTTGGCATACCAAGACCAGCGACCATAGATGCAATACTACGCCCTTCAGGCTGCCTAACGCCTAAAGGTGAATATACCGAGTATAGATTATTTTCACACACAAAAAGTACCGGTAGTTTTTTAAGTACAGCAAAATTCACCGACTCGAAAAATACGCCCGTCTCAACCACAGCATCGCCGTGAAACACACAGCTCACTTGATCACTTTTCTTCACTTTCATGCCATATGCTAGGCCTACTCCAACAGGGACTGTACCTCCAACGATAGCTGTACTTCCTACAAAACCAACTGACTCGTCTATCAGATGCATTGAGCCTCCTTTTCCGCGCGAACAACCAGTGGTCTTGCCATAAATTTCTGCAAGCATTGCCTTAAGGTCGCCACCCTTACCTAAATAGTGTGCATGTGCACGGTGCCCACTAACGGCCATATCTTTATGCTTTAAGGCTAAACCGACAGCAGCTGCGACCGCTTCTTGCCCAACAGATAGATGCGTAGGACAGCGCATTGCGCCCTCAGGATAACGGCGCGCGATTTCTTCCTCGACAAAGCGAATCCGCTTCATCTGAAATAAAACTTGCTTTGAAATATCGGGGGTCATGGCACAAACCAAAAATAGTCGCCCGTATAGCCAACTTCTTCAAAAAATGCTACCCACTCGTCAACACTCATGATAGTTTTGGCAGTTAGATTCCACGCTAACATACGCTCCTTTTCATCGTCATTACGATAAGCATCGACCGTTATAAACGAACCTTTGCAACTTACTCGTTCGATCTCACGCAATGCTTGGGCACAATCGTCTCTGTCAAGGTTATGGATAGTGTTAATTGCTATCACAACATCAAATGAGTTATCAGCGAATGGCAAATCACTTGCATCCGCGACCTGCACTTTTGATTTAATATCATCCATGGCATGTGCGATAGCATAATCTGATACATCGACCCCACTAACTGTAATGCCTGGAATTAACTCTACAAAGTCATGTAACATAAATCCTTTAGCGCAACCTACATCTAACAAAGAACTTCTGCCTGTAAGTCCAAAATATTTTTGAAATGTTGGTATAACTGGTTGCCAGAAACGTGGAAAGTATTTGAAACCACCATAGCCATATTGACGGTCACCGTCAAAAAATTCCTTGCCAAACTGCCTAGCAACGCGACGTACATCTTCAGTTTTTGTCGCACCTCGCTCCTCAACATTACGTTTAGTGCGGGGATAGTTTTCTAATAAATCTATTTCTTGTCCCATGACAGCTCCTAATCACCTCTTATGAATGTAGTTCAAAGGCTCATTTTTGAGGGTATCAAAATTGCGCTTCACCCAGTCAATACATTGATCTAAACCTTTATCCAGGCTGATATTATCTTGCCACTTCAGATCATTCCTTAGCTT
>JAVLEV010000240.1:0-2846 GCA_031920365.1 Planktomarina sp.
GGCGGCAATTTGCTCCGCCTCTAGATGTGCAATCAGATTCATCTGATGCTCCTTTGGTTGCTCGTGGTTGTTCCACGAAGTTTGATACCACCTCAGAGCTCTAGGTCTTCTTCCGGGTCCACCGCAATGCCCGCCAGAGATTAGGTCGTAGTTGCTTATAGCTCTACCCTAGTAATGTCCCATCAGCTTACCCCGAAGAAAGGGTCTACGTAAAATGGAACGTACAATAGTAAAGCCTTCCGAATCCATTACTGGAACACATTCAAAACGTATATTTCGAGAATGTTGGCGAGGCAATAGCGAGTTTAGATACAATTTTAGTCAGAAAAAGCCTTCCATAAATCTGGTCGCCTCTCTTGTGTGAGTGCCTCAGATTTCTGTTTCTGCCATTCTGCCACTTTGCCGTGATGGCCGGACATCAGAACTGCAGGAATTTTGCGGTCTTCCCAAACTGGGGGGCGGGTGTATTGTGGGTGCTCAAGCAACCCATTGGAGAAACTTTCCTGCTCCGTACTAATTTCGTTGCCTAATACTCCTGGAATTAGGCGTACGGCACAATCAAGCATTACCTGTGCTGCCAGTTCACCACCGGACAGAACATAGTCGCCTATGCTTACTTCTTCAATTTTGAAGTGGTCTATCACCCGTTGATCAATTCCCTCAAAGCGACCGCAAAGGATGACTGGGCCTGGTCCATTAGCTAAAATTTCCGTGCGGGCTTGTGTTAGAGGTTTTCCTCTTGGTGACATATAGATGATCGGGCAGGGTGGTCGGCGGCGTAGTACTTCAGAAATTGCTCGTCCCAGCACATCAGCCCGCATTACCATGCCAGGGCCACCACCTGCGGGTGTATCATCAACATTACGATGCCTGCCCTCGCCGTAAGGACGTAGATCGTGGGTGTGCAGCTGCCATTTGCCTTCTTTTAGGCCTTTGCCCGTCAGTGAGGCGCCTAAAACGCCAGGGAAGACGTCGGGAAAAAGAGTTATAACATCGGCGCGCCAAACCCCAGCCAAATCAGGTGTTTCTCCGTCCAAGGCCCTTGGTTTCTGGCTAGCACGGATAGACTTGCGTCCGTGAGACCGATCAGGCTCGCTCATAGCAGCCCCTCAGGTGGGTTGATGATAATCCGGCGAGATTTTAGGTCAACGGTAGGCACGATTGCTTTGGTGAAGGGAATAAGTGCTGTGTCTGACGCGCCAGGAACTATGACTTCTAGCAAATCATCGGCGCCGTGGTTCATTACAGACTTAACTTGGCCAATCACAGTACCACCTGCGTCTGCCACTTGTAGACCTATTAGATCAGAGTAATAATATTCGTCATCTGGCAGGACTGGAAGGTCCTCACGCCGTGCAAAAAGGGATATTCCACGCAGCGCATCGGCCTCATCCTTTGACTCGACGCCGACAATGCGGGCTGAAAAGCCATTTTTAATTTGCCCAATCAAGGAAATTTCAAATGTTTGGTCACCATCTTCTGTGAGCAGGGGCGCATATGTCTCCAAATCGCTGGGATTAGAGCAAAAGCTCTTTACCCTTAATTCACCACGGACGCCAAAGGCGCCTGCAATCATGCCAACACAGATCAATGCAGTCATTGGTTAACTCCTAAACAATAGCCGTTCTTCATTTTACCACCATCATTGCTACAGTTTTCGGATGCTTGATTATGGGCATAAAAATAACCCAATAGAAAACAAATTCCGATTAATATCAAAGAACGTATAGGGCGTAACAACATTGGTTATCCATAAAGGGAAAGCTTAAAATGGAAAACCCCGCCTATGCGGCGGGGTTTGTTATTTTGACCAAGCTAAGTAAATACTTGCTATCTAGTCGTCACCTATGCGTCCGTCTTAGCCTCTTCAGCTGCAACATTTTCAACTGGAGCCTCTTCAGCCGGAGCTGCTGACTTTGCTGCTTTTTCTTCAGCGCGAGCTAAAGCTTTTTTGCCTGGAAGTGCTTTTACTGGATTGCTGCGTACTTTTGTAGGTATGACGCCAGCGGCCTCCAGCATACGGGCGACGCGGTCCGTTGGTTGCGCACCTTGGCTCAGCCAATGCCGAACGCGTTCAAGGTCTAATTTAACGCGCTCTTCGCTGTCCTTGGCTAACAAGGGATTATACGTTCCCAGCTTTTCGATAAAACGGCCATCACGTGGCATGCGGGCGTCTGCCGCAACAACGCGATAAAATGGACGCTTCTTAGACCCACCACGGGCCAAACGGATTTTCATAGCCATTATTATTCTCCTTGAAAATGGCAAATAGGACGCAGGTATTGCATCCTATTCTTGATAAGTTTTGTGGTTTTGGATGACTTCCTGAACGATAAAATTCAGAAATTTCTTGGCGAACTCGGGGTCTAGATCAGCGTGTTCAGCGAGATCTTGCAGACGGGTAATTTGTTGGGCTTCACGCGCCGGATCAGATGCGGGCAGGTCATTGTGTGCTTTGAGCTGACCTACTGCCTTTGTATGAGCAAATCGCTCACCCAGCGTATAGACCAATATAGCATCCAAGCGATCAATACTGGCGCGATGGGACTTTAAAAGCCTGGCTGCCCGAGCAACGGCATTGGTCATGACAGTACCTCCGGTTTGGAGTGGCGATAAACGAGGCAGGGATAGGCCTCCGGATTTAGACGTTGAGCATTTTTATGCATAATATAGATTTTCATGATTAGTTTCGGTATGGGTCATCACTTCCTCTTCCCCAAGCCACTTAGTCCATTGGGCAAGCCACTGCTGAAACCCGAAAGACCTCCCATGCCTTTGGGCAGGCTCATACCTTTTGGCATACCCCCACCCATTGCACCGCTGGTAATTTGTTCTTGTGCTGCTGC
>JAVLEV010000241.1:0-2835 GCA_031920365.1 Planktomarina sp.
GATCAAATATTTAGAACTTTCGCTGAAATAGCCTACACCTTAGTCTTTTATAATAATATTCTTGGGATGCAGGCGCTTGAGTTTATAGCCACTCATGGTAGCTTACGTTGGGCTTTAAAATTTGGAGTGAAAAAATTAATTTGTATCAGGTTAACGCGCTTTTTACGCCCCATACTGCCTTTGCCAGCCTATGTACTGCTGATTTGTTTTTTTTGTCGCCAACCCTTCTTAGATGATTGGCATAATCATTTAGCCGCGCATGGTGTGGACGTGATCGACTGCCCAGTGGCGCGCAGCGGTAGGCAAGGGTTAATCATGTAGCTTTATATCCATGATCCCAATTTGTTGGAGATTTCTAACTTGACGTGAAAGCTAAACTTCGTCGCCAAGGTAGGGCAGGAACGCCTCAACTGCGGCGCTTGCAATCACAATCACATTACCTGTATCTGGGTTCACAACATTCAATCCACCTGCAGTGGCTGTCACCTGAGCTTTCCCGCGCGGCAAAGTTGAAACTAGGGCTTCGGTATCGACCAATTCGGGCTCTTGCACACCAATGGTGACTTGCACGCGCATATCTTGCGGTTTCAGGCCTAGTGATGGCTCGAGTGCTTGGAACATTGGAATAGCCGAATGGCGCAAGGCGTCTTCAATTGCTCGCCGCGCGGCTTTAGTATAATCTTGCCCATATTGGTCGTTGCCCATGCCCATTTCGATAATAAACCTCTGATCGCTCATGGCTCTACGTCCAAATCGAGGGACACTGAAATTGCGACGTTAGCCATGACAGTTGGGTGTCCTTCTGGGCGGGGCACATCCAACCCGCCGTGCACTACCTCTACGCGTACTTGCCCGTAAGGAAAAATTTTGGCCACAGCGGCATGGTCGACGGCATCTGGATCTTGAACGCCTACTTCGACATCAATCAACATCTCAGATTTGTCTTTGCCAAACAGCTCTGCCAGATTGATCGAGTTGTGCCATAGCGCGTCTTTAGCCCCGCGTACCGCTGCCTGAGTATAGTCACGGCGGCGCAGGGAAGAGCCCATACCAAACTCTGTGAGTAACCGCTTAACTGCCATTGTCTGAATCCCTTTCGGCTAAGATCCGGTTGGCCCAGAATTATTTCATGACTACTTCGGTACGCAACGCATCCATCAAGATGGCCACTGCCTTTTGATATTTTTCATTCACTAAGGTTCCAGTTTCAAAGGCTTCGTGTGCTGACCCAATCAGTACTTCGGGACCATTTAAGAGTCTCGGGATAAAGGGTTGCAAGCATAGCCGTAGCGAATTCTGTGCCCGCTCACCACCGGAGCGCCCAGCGGTGGCTGACATTATAGCCACTGGTTTTCGAACCCAAGGGTTACCATGTGTCCGGCTCACCCAATCCAATGCATTTTTTAGCACACCCGAGACGTTTTTATTATATTCAGGCGTGGCAATAATCACTGCATCAGCTGCTTTGATTTGATCTGCCAAGGTCTGTACACATTTAGGAATCCCAATATTTTCTACATCCCCAGAATATAATGGTAGGTTTAAATCGGCTATTTCAAATTCTGCACCAAACGTTTGTGCCGCATATCGTACCAATTTCGTATTCAAAGAGCCTTGGCGCAAAGCGCCAGAAATTGCGAGGACTTTCATTGCATAGCCTTTTAAATCTAAAGTGAACCTGCTGTTCTTAAAGCCGGTTACTACGATGCTCGGAAAACATAAAGTGCCAAGCTTAAAATTCAATGCCAACCTGGGCTTTAATACCGGAACGAAAGGGGTGTTTAACTAACTCCATTTCTGTGACCAAATCTGCAACCTCAATCAAATCCGCATGGGCATTGCGCCCTGTAAGTACCACATGGGTCATAGAAGGTTTTTCATTTTGCAGGAAGCCAACCACTTCACTGATGTCGAGATAGTCATATCGCAAGGCGATATTGATCTCATCTAAAAGCACCATGTGGTTTCTTTTATCCAGAATCAGTTCTTTAGCCTTGGCCCAAGCTGCCTGAGCCATTTCAGTGTCACGTGTTTTGTCTTGAGTTTCCCAAGTAAAGCCTTCCCCCATTGTGTGAAACGCACAAAGATCGCTGAAATGTTCTAGGATCAAATCGCGCTCACCGGTGCTCATACCACCCTTTATAAATTGCACCACAGCACTTTTACGTTTGTGGGCGATATGGCGAAAAATCATGTTGAAAGCGGCTGAAGATTTGCCCTTGCCCTTACCGGTGTGTACAATCACTAAACCCTTTTCGTCTGTTTTAGTCGCCATGATTTTATCACGGGCGGCCTTTTTTTTTGCCATTTTCATAGCGTGGCGTTCAACATCTTCGGTCATCGCTGGCTCCTCTAGTTCCAGCTACTCTATCGCCTGCTGGTGCAGACGCAAGCAACGCCTGAAAGCATTGTAAATTCGGACTGGCTTTGTATCAAACCATCCTAGGTAGCGTTGGTTGATCCAAATTGTGAGTGAGCGCTGTGATGTTACCTCAATAATATTTACAGAGTTGGTCGAGGTGGTTTGTACAGTGCACAAGGCAGTGCTAGACACAAAGTGTATTTGTACAGCTTTCGAAGGTTAATTAATTATAAACCAAATAAAATCTGGTGGGGCAGCTAAGATCTTTGTAAGTGCACTTCGCATCAATGATAGCGCGTACCAGCCTCAGAACTTGAAATTCGCGGTACCAGGGCTTTGACCAACTCGCGCATGTCCAACTCGCCAACTGGTTCGCCATTTTCGATGACACGGTAGCGCAATGAGGTATCGCCACCTGATGTTGCGATTAGGCTTTCGAGATTGTCATTTGCATCCACGTCGGCGGTAAACCA
>JAVLEV010000242.1:0-2768 GCA_031920365.1 Planktomarina sp.
CCTTTGATCAGTGTGATTGCAATTGGTTATTCCCTTTTACGCGGATACGGTTGGCCAGTCGTGGATTGGCAGTTTTGGGCATTCGCCGCCTCTGGTGGATTTTGCCAAGTCACCGCCACATTGTGTGTTGTGGCATTGTTTCAGCAACGTAATTTCACTGTTGGAATCACATTCAAAAAAATTGAAGTACTACTGGCTGTAGGTTTTGGACTTGTCTTTTTGGGCGAGGGAGTAAGCCTTCCCGCACTTGGGGCCATTTCGATAGGAGTTTTTGGCGTCTTGGTACTTTCGTATACACCCAAAGTTGTGGGATCTTCTGGTCCAAGATTTCTCAACAAAGCCACAGCGCTTGGCCTGTCTTGTGGGATCTTGTTTGGCGCCTCTGCTGTTTTTTTTCGGGGTGCAACGCTGCATATCGCGGCTGAGGACATCTTTGCAAAGGCTAGCATCACGCTCGTGGCTGCTATTTTAATGCAGCTTGCGGGCATGGCCTTTCTTTTGCGCTGGCGCGAACCAGGGCAAATCATAGCGGTGGTACAGGCTTGGCGTGTGGCGGCATGGGTGGGACTATTGTCGTTGTTTGGCTCTATGGCTTGGTTCACGGCTTTCGCGCTGCAAAACGCTGCATATGTAAAAGCGCTGGGCCAAGTAGAGATTTTGGCATCTTTCGCGATATCAGTTTTTGTATTTGGCGAGAAATTAGGTTCAAGTGAGGCTCTGGGGATTCTTCTTTTAAGTGTATCAGTAGTTCTTTTGATCTTATGGCTGTGAGCCATGCAGTCGCAAAAATAGGCTTTCTTCATCTTGATTTTTAAAAAACGGTACAGATAAAGGTGTATTAATTTCGCTCAACCCTGAGAGCTCGCCTAAAACTACTGATGTGATAAAAGGAAGGTTCAACGATCGGGCCTCATCTAAAGAGACCCATTGTAAATGTGATAGCTCATCTGAAGCATTGGAGAAGTCATCCAAATCACCAGACAGCTGGTTTGCATTCACCAAAAAAAATCGGGCATCAAATCGCCGGGGTGGGCCTGGTGGTGTGATGGCCCGAAAGAAGAAATACATATTTGTGGCTGAGGGGCGAAATCCGGCTTTGGCAAACTCTGCCCAGTCTTCAGGTGCATTAGCCCAAGCTTCTTGGGCGCCCAGCATCAGGCCAGTTTCCTCCCACAACTCCCGAATGGCAGCGACTGCGAGGGCTTCGGGAGTGGGGCCCGTGCTATCTTGCTGTAGATTGGCGCGGCATTGATCGGTCAAGGGGTGTGCAAGCCGAATGGCGCTGTCGGCCGTATCTACCGCTCCACCCGGAAATACGAATTTATTGGGCATGAAGGCGGCTTTTGACCCGCGCTGGCCCATAAGCACCTGTGGCGTGGAGGTGAAGTTGCGAAGAATGATAAGGGTCGATGCAGAGCGGATGGGTGTATCTATCATGCCGTCAACCTTAGTGAGTTTTGAGCGCAATGCCAGAGGTATCCTTACCAAAACCGTTCAAGCCACGCGCCCATTGGAAGGCTACAATTGCGCCTTTGATACGGGGCAAGAAATATAAGCTCAGCGCCACACAAGCGGTGCCAAAACCTATGGCCATAATCCAAGGCTGGGGTCTAAATTGCACAAAGACGACGTGCAACAGCGGCGCCAAGATATGGCCAACGATGAGGATAGTCAGATAGGCTGGTCCGTCATCGGCGCGGTGGTGATAAAGATTTTGGCCGCAGTTTTGGCAGCTGTCATGCACCTTTAGATATTTGTACAAAAGTGCCCCCTTCCCACAATTGGGACAGCAGCGGCGCCAACCGCGCAGCAAGGCGGGTTTGAGAGGGAAATCTGATGACATGGGAAAAATCCTTTGTTCCACTCTGTATAACCAAGATGGATCATAAATGGCACTGGGGCATACTACCACATTTTTTTTACTTTTTTGTGATGGAACCTCTAAGCTGGTGCGTTTTATTATTACCAAGTGTGGGAATTGATGCCCGTAGCAATAACACGGAACAGATTAACTGAAGGAGAATCATAATGAACAAGATCGTAATTCTCACATTGGCCACCACAGCTGCCCTTACATTCTCACCCGCGTCTGCAACGGATCACCGTGGTGATAGACCTGAGGAGCGTGCGGAATTGGCTGAATCCTCGTCTGCACGATTAAAATAGCAGAGGCGACAGGCCTTGCATCTGGCGCCGGGGTAGCCTTAAAAAGGTCGAAACCGACACGTAGAAGGGCGCCAAAATGACTCCAGAAATTGCCCAGACCCTCGCCGTGCAAGCGCTCGCTTGGGTGATAGGTGAAGATGATGTGCGGGATGTGTTTTTGGGCGCAAGTGGTGCGTCAGAGGAAGATCTACGCAATGGTGTTACCGATCCGGTGTTTCTGGCCTCACTTCTGGATTTTATTTGCATGGATGACGCTTGGGTCACACGGTTTTGCGACGCGGTTGGAATCCGAAACTACATGGATCCGATGATGGCGCGCCAGGCCTTGCCTGGCGGTGAACAGGTCAATTGGACCTAATGAACATTCGCGCCGCCATATTTGATAAGGATGGTACCTTATTTGATTTCCAAAGTACTTGGGGTGTTTGGACGGGACTGGTCCTGGCGCGGATTGCTGGGGCGGATACTGCGCTTTTTGAGCAATTGGCGCAGGCTCTGAAGTATGATGCGCAAGCGTGCAAAGTCATGCCGGGAAGCGTGATTGTGGCTGGATCACCCTCAGAAATTGCCCGAAGTATCCAACGTTTCAAAACAGATATGAC
>JAVLEV010000243.1:0-2761 GCA_031920365.1 Planktomarina sp.
GTCAGGGCCTGCCACGAATAAGGATCGAGTATGACTCTAGAACTAGCCGAAAGTTACCCAGTATTACCTCTCCGCGATATTGTTGTGTTCCCGCATATGATTGTGCCGCTTTTCGTAGGCCGCGATAAATCTGTGCGTGCGCTTGAGCAGGTTATGAACGAAGATAAGCAAATATTGCTGTCGTCTCAACGTGATCCGGCTGAAGATGATCCGTCCGAAGAGGGTATCTACAATATTGGTGTGCTTGCCAACGTGCTTCAATTGCTAAAATTGCCCGATGGCACTGTTAAAGTATTGGTTGAAGGCCGTGCCCGGGTTCGGATTGATAAATTTGTTGAAAACGATTCCTATTTTGAAGCGGAAGCAAGCCTTCTGGAGGAGAGTGAAGGAGATCCTGATACCGTAACTGCCTTGGTTCGATCTGTGTCGTCTGAATTTGAACAATACGCCAAAATTAAAAAGAATGTTCCGGAAGAAGCTATTTCTGCTATTGGTGAAACCCGTGGACCAGGAAAATTAGCTGATCTAGCATCTGGACATTTGGGTGTCGAAGTAGAGCAAAAGCAGGAGCTTTTGGAAACTCTGATTGTGGCCGAAAGGCTAGAAAAAGTTTACGGGCTTATGCAGGGCGAAATGTCAGTACTAAAAGTAGAAAAAAAGATCAAAACCCGTGTTAAATCCCAGATGGAAAAAACCCAACGCGAATATTATTTAAATGAACAAATGAAGGCTATTCAAAAAGAGTTGGGGGATAGTGATGAAGGTGAAGGCGAATTAGCCGAGCTAGAGGCAAAAATTTCAGAGACAAAGTTTAGTAAAGAGGCAAAAGAAAAAGCGTTAGCTGAACTAAAAAAACTTAAAAACATGTCTCCAATGTCTGCGGAGGCGACTGTTGTACGAAATTACCTTGACTGGATGTTGTCCATACCTTGGGGCGTTCGTAGTCGAGTGAAGAAAGACCTTAATAAAGCACAAAAAAGTTTAGATGATGATCACTATGGCTTGGATAAGGTTAAAGAGAGAATTGTTGAATACCTTGCAGTGCAGCAACGCTCTCGCAAATTGAAAGGGCCTATAATGTGTTTGGTAGGCCCCCCAGGCGTGGGCAAAACTTCATTGGGGAAGTCTGTTGCCAATGCTACCGGCCGTGAATTTATTCGTATATCACTAGGTGGTGTGCGTGATGAAAGCGAGATACGTGGCCACCGCCGCACTTATATAGGCTCTATGCCTGGTAAAATAATTCAAGCTTTAAAAAAGGCAAAAACGACCAACCCTCTTATTTTACTGGATGAGATCGACAAAATGGGCCAGGACTTCCGTGGTGACCCTTCTTCGGCGATGCTTGAGGTTCTCGATCCAGAACAAAACTCAACCTTTATAGATCACTATCTTGAAGTAGAATATGATTTGTCCGATGTGATGTTTTTAACCACTTCGAATAGCTATAACATGCCAGGCCCTTTGTTGGATAGGATGGAGATTATTCCTTTGGCTGGGTACACTGAAGAAGAAAAGGCAGAGATCGCGCATCGTCATTTGATCCCAAAGCAAGTCAAAAACCATGGCCTTAAAGCTGAAGAGTTTTCGCTTCACCCTGATGCGCTAGAAGAGATTATTCGAACCTACACCAGAGAAGCAGGGGTCCGGAACCTTGAGCGTGAGATTGGAAAATTAGCGCGAAAATCAGTGACGATGATAGTTAAAAAAGAAGCCACCTCTGTTGCGGTAACAGTCGATAATCTTGATGATTACCTCGGCGTTAAAAAATATCGCTATGGTTTGGCTGAGGACGATCATCAGGTTGGGGTTGTCACTGGCTTAGCCTACACCAGTGTTGGTGGTGATTTGCTGCATATTGAAGCGCTGCGCCTGCCAGGTAAAGGGCGGATGAAAACAACGGGCACTTTGGGCGATGTGATGAAGGAGAGTATTGATGCGGCTAGCTCCTATGTTCGGTCAATTTCTCCTGAGATTGGGGTAAAGCCGCCGCGGTTTGACAAGATGGACATTCACGTGCACGTGCCTGAAGGCGCTACTCCCAAGGATGGTCCTTCTGCTGGACTTGCTATGGTTACCTCAATTGTGTCGGTTTTGACGGGTATTCCAGTGCGCAGAGATCTTGCGATGACTGGTGAGGTTACACTGCGCGGTAATGCTCTTCCCATTGGTGGTCTGAAAGAAAAACTGCTTGCTGCGCTTCGTGGTGGCATTACAAAGGTTCTTATCCCTGCTGAGAATGAAAAAGATTTGCGCGATCTACCCGAGAGCGTTTTGAATGGATTGGAAATAATTCCTGTGAGCCATGTTTCTGAAGTATTAAAACATGCGTTAATTTCTGAACCTATAGCTATTGAATGGGATGAAGCTGCAGAGGAAGCTGCTGCCGCTGCTTTGGCCGCTGCGCAGACTGGGATTGCCAGTGTGACTGCTCATTAATTAAAAATTGACAAAATTACGCCTGCCAACATGTGTGGGCGTAATTTTAAAAGCCCCGCCACCTCAAGACATCTAAAACCCCTCATATGAATGGTATTGCTGGGGTTAGAGCTCTTAGTCGGTTAGAGGCTGCTATTGAACTGGTTAGAGTGTTTTTAAGGTATAGTAAAATATGTGCCATAACTTGAAAAAGAGTAGACACAAACAGTTATAAAAACAGAAAAAACCACTTGCCCCGCGTGCCACCCCGCTTTATATCGCGACTACCGGGTCGTTAGCTCAGTTGGTAGAGCGCTTCGTTTACACCGAAGATGTCGGGAGT
>JAVLEV010000244.1:0-2734 GCA_031920365.1 Planktomarina sp.
CGGTTCTTATTTTAAGATTTTGTAAAAATGACAAGACAAACGGTAAATAGAGCATATCGACCCGGTGTCATTAGCACGATACTGGACTCCACCAGATTAATGCTAATGAGAATGTGACGATAATGATAAGGTCTGTTAACAGGTCTTGGCAATCACCCGTTTTTTTATAAGGCTGGTGGTTGCAACATACTCCAACCATGGTCTCCTCAAGTCACCCTTCTCCGGATTGGTATTTTCCGTCTCCGGAGGTGGTTTTTGGCACTTTTAGTCAGCAAAATACAGTGAGGGAATTTGAAACACTCGCTTACATTCCGCTGCAGTATCTGCGGCTAAAAGATTTTATTGAGTACGCAGGCACTTTTAAAGCTGAAGGCCTTATCCGTATTTCACGGACTCATTTTTTAGATCACGATTAGACTCAATTGTGGAGATAGTATGAAAACTAAGATTACCGAACTTTTTAATATTGAACATCCCGTTATTCAAGGCGGTATGCACTACGTGGGTTTTGCCGAACTAGCTGCTGCTGTTTCCAACGCGGGCGGTCTGGGCATTATCACTGGTTTAACGCAAAAAACACCTGAGGACTTGGCCAAAGAGATTGCCCGCTGCAAAGAAATGACCGATAAGCCCTTTGGCGTCAATCTCACTTTCTTACCCGCTTTTAACGCACCGGATTATCCCGGTTATATCAAAGCCATTATCCAAGGTGGTGTGAAAATTGTGGAAACTGCAGGTCGCAGCCCTGAAGCTTATATGCCCTATTTTAAGGTTGCTGGCATCAAGGTTATTCACAAATGTACATCCGTGCGCCACGCATTAAAAGCAGAGAGAATTGGCTGTGATGCCGTCAGTGTCGACGGTTTTGAATGTGGCGGTCATCCCGGGGAAGATGATATTCCCAATATGGTTCTATTGCCACGCGCTGCCGAAGAGTTGTCTATTCCCTTTGTCGCTTCCGGAGGCATAGGCAATGCGCAACAACTGGTAGCGGCCCTGGCATTGGGTGCCGAAGGTATCAATATGGGTACGCGCTTTATCGCCACTAAAGAAGCGCCGGTTCACGACAATGTAAAACAGGCAATAGTGCAGGCGACAGAACTGGATACTCGCTTAGTGATGCGCGGACTTAAAAATACGGAACGTGTATTGACCAATAGTGCGGTGGAGCGTTTGGTGGAAAAGGAAGCGGCCTTGGGTGACAAACTGAAATTTGAAGATATTCAGGGAGAGGTTGTCGGTATCTATCCGAAAATTATGCAAGACGGTGAGATGGATGCTGGTGCTTGGTCCTGTGGCATGGTCGCCGGCTTAATTTCTGACATCCCCAGCTGTAAAGATCTGGTCGAACGCATTGTCAGCGACGCCGAAGATATTATCCATAATCGCCTGGCGGCATTTGTTTCGAAGTGATCTTTCATAGCTTAAGCTATTAATACGGCAGCTTTAGCGCAGCCGTCCGGTGCAACATCGCGCTCAGACCTGCCTGCCACCATTCAAAAGCACGCATGGTCCTCACCTATTTGGTATAGCGCGCCGACTCAACAGAACAACTTTGTGAATTAATATAACTATGACAAACCAAACTGAATCGATAGACGTTTTAATTATTGGCGCCGGTTTATCGGGCATCGGCGGTGCGTGCCACTTGCGCCGCAACTCCCCTGATCGCAGCTTTATGATTCTCGAATCTCGCGAAGCCAGCGGCGGCACCTGGGATTTATTTCGCTACCCCGGCATTCGCTCCGACAGTGATATGTACACCTTCGGCTATGGCTTCAAACCCTGGAGTGACAAATCCTCCATCGCAGACGGCCATAAGATCCTCAGCTATATTCGTGAGGCAGCAGCTGAATACGACGTGGAGCAGCACATCCGTTACCAGCACAAAGTGGTGTCTGCCAGCTGGTCATCGACGCAGAGTCGTTGGTTGGTAACTGCTGAACGAGGTGACACTGGCGAGCAGGTAACCATTAGCTGCCAGTTTATTTTTAGTTGCAGTGGTTATTACGATTACGATCAGGGTTATACCCCGGAGTTTGCCGGTATTGATAAGTTTAAGGGCCAGGTTATTCACGCTCAACACTGGCCCGAGCAACTGGATTATCAGGGCAAGCGCGTTGTGGTTATTGGCAGTGGCGCTACCGCCGTCACCCTAGTTCCCGCTATGTCTCAAGACACCGCCAGTCTGGTGATGTTACAACGCACACCGACCTATATTGCCAGCGTACCTAAAGAGCAGCCCCTTGCTGAGACTCTCCGCAAGTGGCTGCCGGACAGCTGGGTTTTCCGTTTGATCCGCTGGAAACAGGTACTGTTTCAGATTTATCTCTACCAGTTGTCCCGTCGCAATCCACAGCGGCTACGTAAAGTTCTACTTGGTCTAGTCCGCAAAGAGATGGGGCCAGATTATGATGTCGATACCCACTTTACCCCAGACTATAACCCCTGGGATCAGCGCGTGTGCGGCGTACCTGATGGCGATCTGTTTAGAGCTATTCGCGAGAACCGTGCCGAGGTGGTAACCGACCACATTGACCAGTTCAATAAAGAGGGCATCCATCTCAAATCAGGCAAACAGCTCGACGCCGACATTGTGGTGCTGGCGACGGGCCTGAACTTGAAGTTTGCCGGCGGTGTGCAGTATAGCGTCGATGGTAAGGTTCTTGATTTCGCCGAGCATTTTATCTTCAGAGGAATGATGTTTTCTGGGTTGCCCAATATGGCGTTCACG
>JAVLEV010000245.1:0-2720 GCA_031920365.1 Planktomarina sp.
GATGCAGCACAGGTCGCCGCAGAATTGGCCGAGCTTCCAGATGTGGGCACAGCCCTAGCTCGAGTAGCTTTGGTGTTCGATTACGACAGCGCCTATGCTTGGGAAACCCAGCCACAGGGTACAGATTTCGACTATTTCCAAATGGTGTTTGACTGCTATCGCGCGTTACGCCGGGCCGGCTGGTCGGTAGATGTCGTCCCTAAAACAGTCGATCCATCGACCTATAAAATCACATTTGCGCCCGGTCTTCTCACCGTTCCCACAACCCTAACAGGCGGATTAGTTGTGACTGGACCACGGGCTGGATCAAAAACTGAAGAACTAACAATTCCAGCAGGCCTAATTCCTCAAATCTCAGGGCTAAAGACTAAAGTCACCTATGTGGAAAGCCTACCACCCTTTGCACCCATGCCGCTGATAGGTGGAGGGGCTTTTGAAAAATGGCGCGAATCGCTTGAAACTCAAGACACAGTGATCTTGCAGCTGGATGACGGCGCCCCCGCTGCCGTTCGTTCCGGCGATATAATCTATCTTGCAGGCTGGCCCAATCCTAGCCTTTGGCGGCGTCTGTTGGGGCAATTGGCTCAAGAACAAGACCTACCCATGATGGACTTGCCCCGAGACATTCGAGTTCGCGATACCGACACTCATAGGTTTTGGTTTAACTATGGCACTAAACCAATCAAGTGGAATAACATCACCCTTCCAGCCGCAGGAGTGTATTGGGAAACCCTATGAAACAAATTATCTCTTTTGGAACTACTCAAGATGGCAGCGACGTGGCGCAGATCACCATCGGCTCAGATCAGTTAGCCGTAAAAATTTTGACGCTAGGTGGCGTGCTCAATGATGTGCGGCTGACTGGGATTGCTTGGCCCTTGACCTTGGGCAGTACAGAGGTTGCCGCTTATGAAGGCAGAATGAGCAGTTTTGGCTCCCTGATGGGCCCAGTCATCAATCGGATCAAGGGCTGTTCTGCTGAAATTGATGGGCAGATATTTACGTTCGAAAAACACCACTCTGGCAACCTCACGCAGCATTCGGGCAGCACCGGAATGCACAAGCAGATTTGGAGCATTGCGGATTACGGACCAGAGTTTGTGGTGCTGAAACTGACTATGGCTGATGGCTTGGGTGGCTTTCCCGGTAATAGAGAAATTAAGCTGCGTTATACTATAAAAAAAGCGACCCTAAGTATGGTAGTGCAGGCAAAAACTGATGCCCCCACCCCATTTAATCCGGCCAACCATTCCTATTGGTCGCTGGACCCAACTATTGGTTTCTCAGGTCAAACGTTTCAACTTCAAGCGGATCACTATAGCGAGCCTGACGAAAATTTAATGCCTACTGGCCAGATCTTACAAGTTGCAGGCTCCCAATATGATTTTCGCAGTGGTACCATAATGGCCGGAGATGCATCCCAATTTTTTGATTTCAACCTTTGCATGTCTGACTGTAAGCGTCCACTGAGACCGGTAGCAACTTTGACTGGTACGCAGGGCGTGCACATGGAGATGGCCACTACAGAATGTGGGCTTCAGGTCTATGATGGCGGCACCATCCACGCGCCAGATTATGATACCCACCACGGCGAACCTTATGGCGCCTATGCTGCTCTGGCCTTAGAGGCGCAAAGCTGGCCAGGATCACTCACTCATACGCATTTTCCCAATATTATTTTACGTCCTGAGGCTGAATATAAACAAATCACAAGCTGGACCTTTTCAGGGGAAGGTCTAGGGTAAACCCAGATTTCTGGAAAGTTTGATCCATGCGCAACATCTCCATCCACCAGCTAACTAGCACCGCTTTTGAAGCCTTTGGTGATATAATCACTCTGAAAGATGCACCTAATAAGCTGATCAATCAGGGTCTCTGCGGGCGGCATCACGATTTGGCCATGCTGGATTTTGGGCCTGAGGGTCACGCCGGCATCAGCCTATTTGACGCCACACCACGCAGCCTACCCTATCAATTGGAATTGGTAGAGCGCCACCCTGAAGGCTCACAAGCCTTCGTGCCCATGACCCAAAATCCCTTTTTAGTAATTGTAGCCCCAGATGAAAACGGCACGCCAGGGAGGCCCTCAGCCTTTCGGACCGCACCGGGCCAAGGGATCAACTTTCACCGCAACGTCTGGCACGGTGTTTTGACGCCTTTGTTCGCACCCGGCTTATTTGCTGTCGTGGACCGGATAGGTAATAGCGCAAATTTAGAAGAATACTGGTTTGAAAAACCCTTTACGGTCTCAGGAGATGCATTATGAAAGATATCCAAGAGTTAAAAGATCTCAACGCAAAACAATTATGGCATCCCATGGGTCACCCCGGAGATTTACAGGCGAACGCGCCTACCATCATTGACCGCGCAGAAGGCGTGCGCATCATCGATTTGGACGGCCATGAAGCTGTTGATGCTGTGGGTGGCCTATGGTGCGCCAATCTTGGCTACTCCAACAATGTAGTTAAGCAAGCAATATCAGATCAGCTGTTCAAGCTGCCTTATTATTCTGCCTTTGCAGGTACCAGCAATGCTCCAGCCATTGAGGCAGCCGAAGCAGTAGTGAATTTCTTCAAAGAAGACGGCATGGCGCGGGTATTTTTTACCTCTGGTGGCTCTGACTCTGTCGACACAGCAATGCGCATGGCTAGGCAATATCACCGCTTACGTGGCCAACCTCAACGTATCAAGTACCTCAGCCTTAAGAAAGGTTACCACGG
>JAVLEV010000246.1:0-1980 GCA_031920365.1 Planktomarina sp.
CAACATTTCTGTCAGGCGACCGGGCACAACCCATACGTGGCTTTTGCCATCATGTCCGTCATAAAGGGCGTCGAGATAAGTGCGTGCTATCCGTGATAAATATTGGGTGTCCTTTAGGGCGCGTGCAGAAAAATCATTCTCTCCTTCAAACCGTTCCCTTGCATCTGGGGCAAAACGCCAGACTTTGTTAGGAGAAAGGTGCTTGAGGTTGGCAGTAACCACTTCCCACTTTGGACTGCCGCCCCAAGCCTCCCATGGTGTCTTACTGGTCTTTTGGCGATTTGCTTCTTTCAAGCACAAAGTCCGGTTTGAAAAGCTATCATCCAGAGTGCGAGAATACGGCAAAATATGATCAACATCACATGAACCATCAAAGATCATACTAGCACTTATCGGCGTGCCTGAATAAGGACAGCATCTCGGGCCAATTGCAGCACCAAGCTCTTCCCACAAACGATACTGCGCTCGGTTTGCCCCAGTATTAGGGACACCTAACTCTTCCAGTTTTTTCCCTCGAGCGATCGCATCCTCGGTATTTTTCTTGATGTCGCGCTGTACATCACGTTTCTGATCCTGAGATAATTTCAGATCGCGCGCCATTTCCAATACTATCTGGTCAGGCTTGCCGTGAACTGTAATTATCTTGTTCAAAAGGCGTCTGAGCTGGTTCAGTCCGATATGGACAGTGGGGTTAGTGATACGCCCATAGCGGGAGATCTCATCGTCGTTTTCGTCGTAACTGCCAGGGATAACATGACGTTCCAAAATCTGCCCATAATAAGGAAGTGCCGTCAGAATTTCCCCTGTGCTCCCGTCAGAGTGATGCCATCCGCAGGACGCCACAGCAGCGCTATAAGTGATTACTTCAGATTCTAAAGCGACTAAAATTCTCTGTGTCGCGGTGAGCCCCAAACGACCATAACCTTCAGGCAACGGAGCGTTTGCAGTAGTTTCAGCATGATCTCGGCTAAGGCCATGATGCGCCATTAGCCACTCTACTAGGTTAGAGTATTCTATATCGCTCTGCACCGCTCGGATGCGCTTAATCAAATCCCACTGAGCCTCTTTATCCAGCTTGGACCAGCGAGCACCAAAACGACCTGGATGAGACATGCTGGCGCGAACTGGATCGCAGGCAATCGTATCACGGTTCGCAGTCTCTAGCGTGAACGATTGATCAACGCGAAGCTTGATAATTTTGCCAAGAGCCTTGAGTTTCAAAGACATGCCACTCAGCGACTTTGTATGCATTTTATTATCAAGAGCATGGATGATTTTTTCGCGATCCTCAAAGGATAACGAACGCGTTGGTTCTCCCGGAGTTGCCACCTTAAGGTGGTTCACTGTTTCAAACAAAATTCTTCGTTGGTTTAAGGGGTGTGCACTTGGGATACGCCTTTCCTCTGTGTATAGGCAAAGGCCTACCTCAGGGCTTTTGAGGGGGCGTTGATGGAAAATGATTGTTGAAATTTCATCGTGAAGGGCGTCGGTTAGTACTTGTCCATAATGTGTTGTCTGTACCTTCCAGATCTTCTCAAACTCTTCCAAAACGTGGCGCCGGTCAGGATAAAAATCATAACCTGAATCTTCCTTGTCATCACCATCACGACGAGCGATTGAAAGACGAGTGCGAACCGTCGGGACTTGTGTCTGAGTGAAAGCTGTTGCTCGACGCATATGCAGAAATTCACCGTAAGTACGAGCGCCGCTAGCCATCATCGCTAGGTCTAAACGTGCCGTGGCATCCTTGATCTTCCCACTTTCATTGTCCCCGCGATCTGTCTTGCGGTTTGACTTAAATCCTCGCCGTTGATTGAGGTGGAATAGGGCACGCCCTAAGTGGACCAAAGGCAGCTTCTCAGTTAACCCCGCCGCTCGAAGCGCATAAGGATCTAAAAGCTCTAGCTCTTTTGCAGCAATAGGATTTTTGGGCATTAAGCCCACTTCAGCCATCCGCTTCATCAGCGCTGTCTTACGCCT
>JAVLEV010000246.1:1990-2702 GCA_031920365.1 Planktomarina sp.
GCGACGCCTACGTTGCCCACGGGCAGCTCTGCGCTCAACGGCAAGTGATTCTCCAGATTTTGCGTTCCGGCCATCTGAAAAAATGCGAACGCCGCCATCAAGGACTTCTGTTATTTTATCGTTCTCAGTAGCAAATAGCCACCATCCGATCGAGTTAGTTCCAATATCTAGGCCTAACCGCATAACCTTCTCCCATAGCACTCACAAATAACTGTAATCGTAGTATTTTAAAAACCTATATAGAAACCTTGACATCATGATTAGTATTGAGTCAATTTACTGTTGTTCAAAATTCGTGGTCGAGCCGTTAACAAGCATTCGATTGCAACACATTTAAAGCGCAGGCTACGGCCTGCGTTTTTCTTGAAACGGCTTTTAGATCACTAACTGGACTATCTTCGACTAGGTGTAAAAATAACCTCAAAGCCGTCACTGACGAAGAACATAATGACGGTTTGTCTACCATTGTTCTGAGGTAATGAGGCCCTGAATTATCTGACAAGTTTGATTAGTTATTTTACATGCGTCGGGAGGCAAAGATCACGCAGATGGATTAAGCCTACGTTTTGTTAGCGCGGACTGTAGTTGCTCCATTGCCTTACAAGCCGGATGTTGCACTACAAGCCTTTGACAGCCGCTGTGAGGCTACATTGAACGTTATTGATGAAGTGGCTGGCTGAACGGGTTTTGTTCACTACAAGGCGGGTTCTTT
>JAVLEV010000247.1:0-2693 GCA_031920365.1 Planktomarina sp.
ATTGAGATAAAAATAATCCCAGTTACAATTGCTAGCCAAAAACCAAAAACAAAAACTATTGGCATTTCGAGTAAGGTATTGCTTGATGTGCGAAGTGGGATATGTACTAGGCCAACAATGGTTATCATGCCAACAGCACAGCTGGCTAGCAAAAGAGTAGACCTGGTTGGTAATACGGTTGCAGCGATCGTGACTGGAGCAATAATAAGTAGAGCAAATGGATTGTTGAGCCCACCTGTAAAGGCTAAAAGTAATGATAACTGCAACGTATCAAAAAGTAATGTTAGAACGGTTTCGGGCTCCGACAGGCGTCGGCTACCTGGGAATATAATAACGGCTAATAAATTTGTGAGTACTGATAAGCCGATTGCTGTTGCGCAGGGCCAAAGGGCAAGCTGCAAGCCGTATAGTTGTTGACCAACAACTAGTGCTAATACCTGTCCTGCAATTGCAAACCACCTTACCGTTACAAGGGTGCGAAGCCGCATCCAATTACTTCGGGCGGATTGGTCAATATAGCCGATACCGGGTTGTGGCATTTTTTGCTCCTGTGATGATCTGAAGTTGAACAAACCATTGCATATGTCCTATATCGTAAACCAGAAGATCCTAGGGGGCCATAATGTCAGTAACGAAATTTTCAACCATAGCAGGTGCGGTGTTGATTTTAGTGTTGTGTGTTACATTTCTGATTACGCAAACCATGGCGCCGGCAAAGCGTTTTGAAGACTGTGTGGGTAGTGGGGTCGCAGGGGGTGCGATTGGTGGACCGTTTAAACTAGTTGACCATACGGGAAAAGTTGTATCCGACGTGGAGGTCTTTGATCAACCCGCGTTGGTTTACTTTGGTTACACGTTTTGCCCAGACGTCTGTCCAATGGATGTAGCGCGCAATGCGACTGCTGTTGAAATATTGGCTGAAAGTGGTCTGCGGGTGAAGCCGGTGTTTATCACAATTGACCCAGAGCGCGACACACCAGAATACCTGGCGGACTTTGTCACCAACAACCACCCAGATATGATTGGTTTGACTGGTACGATTGAACAAGTTGCCAAAGCTGCAAGGTCTTTCAAGGTGTATTATCGTAAACAGCTAGGTGGTGACCCAGATTATTACTTGATGGACCATTCTAGTTTTACCTATCTGATGATGCCAGAAATTGGTTTTGTCGATTTTTTGCGTAGTGATACCTCACCTCAAAGTGTTGCTGATCGCGTTGCCTGCGTCATAAAGGCTGCTTGATACTAGCGTTCTGCGAACCATTTTGGTATCTAAGGGCAAATCAGAGGGATCAGATTATGGCAACCGAACTGCTCGAAATTGGTGAAGACAAGACTTTGCTACTTGTAGATGATGATGAACCGTTTCTGAAGCGGCTGGCCAAGGCCATGGAGAAGCGCGGATTTTCTGTTGAGCAAGCTGGCTCAGTAGCTGCTGGCCGGGCTATTGCAACCGCCCGCCCGCCGGCTTACGCAGTGGTCGATTTACGTCTCCAAGACGGTAACGGTTTGGATGTGGTCGAAGTTATACGTGCCAAGCGTCCAGATAGTCGCGTAGTAGTGTTAACAGGATACGGAGCTATTGCGACAGCTGTTGCTGCAGTTAAGATTGGTGCAACTGATTATCTTTCTAAACCTGCGGATGCGACTGATATTACTAACGCACTTTTGGCTAGTGGTGACGAGCTTCCACCACCACCCGAAAACCCAATGTCTGCAGATCGAGTTCGCTGGGAACACATTCAGAGAGTATTTGAACTCTGTGATCGAAATGTAAGCGAAACGGCACGACGTCTTAGCATGCATCGCCGAACCCTCCAGCGGATCTTGGCAAAGCGAAGTCCACGCTAGATCAGGAGCCTAACTGAATTTAAGGGTGAGGTTTTTTCATAACTTATTCTTGTCAAACGCGGCCTAAAAGGGCCGTATGTTGATTCATGAAGTCTTGCCGAACCTCAATGGGTGGCCGCAGGTGTAGTCTAAGTCCCTGTACTACCTTTCTATCAACTTTACCAAATAACTTATCAGACTCAGTTATGGAAAACCCAGCAAGCTGGTTAGCTTCCAACCAAGCGCTTACCTTATCAGCTTTTTTAATTTGTTTTTTTAGGGCTATGGGTGTGACTGCGGGTAGGCCAAAGCGTACATGGATTGCGGCTGTTAAGCGCTTGTCCAATTCTTCATATCCTGAACCTACTGATGATTTAACGGGTGAAATCATATCACCAATTACATATTCTGGGGCATCATGTAGTAAAGCTGTCAGCCGTTGGGTGGGCGTTGCGTTGGGTATCAGGCGAAAAAAAATTTGCTCAACCAGTAGTGAGTGTTCAGCAACGGAATAAGCAAAATCACCTATGGTTTGACCGTTCCACCTGGCTACAAAAGCCAAACCATGTGCGATATCTTCAATTTCTACATCCATGGGGGTTGGGTCTAAAAGGTCTAACCTGCGACCTGAGAGCATACGTTGCCAAGCACGTGGTTGTTTCATATTTGGGCGCCTTTTTAATCAGTATAATAGTGGAATTAGCACGCTATTGTCGAGCGGCCTCATCGGTGTTAGCTGAAGAAAAAATTTGTGAGGAATGTTCAGTGGCAAACGACTACATCGTAAAAGATATTAACTTGGCTGGGTTTGGCCGCAAAGAATTAGATATTGCAGAAACAGAAATGCCTGGTTTGATGGCCCT
>JAVLEV010000248.1:0-2673 GCA_031920365.1 Planktomarina sp.
TTCCTTTTGAGTACGCCTGAACCACTTTGGCAGCTGCCACAGGGTCTTCGGAATAGGCGAGAACGGTCATACCCGAAAGAAGGTTTGCTATGCTTTCGCATGGCTTCCCATCAAGGGCGATTTTGGCGAGCCTATTTTTGGCAACACGCACGGACCCACCAACTTCACGCATTTGCGCGCGCAGGTCCTGCATTTCAGCAACTGTCATACCCTCGTAGCGGCTAACCACCACGACGCCAGAGCTTTCAAAGATTTGACCGAGCTCGTCGACCAACTTCTCTTTCAGTGCTCTATCCACAGTTTCACTCCAAATTATGAAGGGCTTTTAAAGTCCCTTCGGCTCAGTTCTGTGGCGGTCACCCACCACGTTTGAGTCCACGATACGAGACCAAAGCCAAAATCACCCGAAAGAAACCTTTCGACAAATTCGTCCTAATCTCCATCTCAGGCAGGATATTAAGCTGACACAGCCCCCACCATCTCGGACAGAACGATCCCTTAGAGAAAAACATTACCAAAGGATCGAAGGCTGATCTAGGGGATTCTTTCCCCTTGAGCAAGGCCCTAAGTTAAATTCCATATGCAAGCATGATGTTATGTGGACTAAACTGCTGCACTGAAGATTGGATTGTCCATAGTTTAGGATGTTTTTACTAAGAGTGATGACTGTATGACTAAACTTGATTAATCATTACGGCCACCAAATAACTTGATTTGTAAAAGTTAGAAGCTAAAATTACCCCACAAAAATAGTTCGAATCAAAATTACGAGCTGTCCGGCAGAATAAAAAATAGTGGGCCCATAGAGGCCCACTATTTTAAAATTAGATTAGGTACCACTCTTATTGACCTGTCGCGCTATCTACACTCAAAGTTATGCTTGGCCCCATAGTCGAGCTTAAGACGATTTTTTTCATATATGCGCCCTTGGAACCTGTTGGCTTTGATTTTGCAACCGCATCAACAAAAGAACGGATGTTCTCAGCCAATTTTGCCTCATCAAAAGAAACTTTGCCTATGCCCGCATGGATCACACCAGCTTTTTCGACTTTAAACTGAACTTGACCACCTTTGGCAGCTTCAATCGCTTCTTTTACGTCCATAGTCACTGTACCAATTTTCGGGTTTGGCATCAGGTTACGTGGACCCAAAACCTTGCCCAACCTACCAACAACCGGCATCATGTCTGGCGTCGCTATGCAGCGATCAAAATCAATTTTGCCACCCTGCACGATTTCCATCAGATCCTCTGCACCTACGATGTCTGCGCCTGCTGCCAAAGCTTCATCAGCCTTTGGGCCACGTGCGAAAACCGCAACGCGCACGGTTTTACCAGTACCGTTAGGCAGGTTAACTGTACCACGAACCATTTGGTCCGCGTGGCGTGGGTCTACGCCAAGGTTCATCGCTATTTCGACCGTTTCATCAAATTTTGCTTTTGAATTACCTTTAATCAAGGATACAGCTTCTTCAACAGAAACTAATAACTTGCCAGCAAATGCTGTGCGCGCTGCGGTAGTGCGTTTTCCGTATTTAGCCATCTTATTTCACCTCTATGCCCATAGACCGAGCAGAGCCCAGGATGATTTGCATTGCGCCTTCGATATCGTTGGCATTTAGGTCTTTCATTTTAGCTTCAGCAATTTCTTTCACCTGAGCTACTGTCACAGTTGCGACAACTTCACGACCTGGGTTTTCAGCACCACGTGGCCGGTTACGCTTGCCTACGGGCTTCAAACCAGCTGCTTTTTTAAGGAAATATGACGCAGGTGGTGTCTTTACTTCCATCGAAAACGATTTGTCTTGATAATATGTAATAATAGTTGGACACGGGGCGCCTGGCTCCATATCCGCGGTTTTGGCGTTGAACGCTTTACAAAATTCCATAATATTTATCCCGCGTTGACCCAGTGCAGGGCCGACTGGCGGGGAGGGGTTTGCTGCGCCTGCAGGTATCTGCAGTTTCATTTTACCGGCTACTTTTTTAGCCATAGTGGCATCTCCTTTTCAAACACCCACGATCGCGACCAATGGGCTATGTTGATGTGGTACGGACCATCACGCGTGACGGCAGCCTTCCACATGCCCTTTTGGGGCCATTTGCGCGCTATGCGCCAATCGCTCAGGTCTGTTTAGAGACCTGAGTGAATTCGAGTTCAACTGGTGTAGCCCTGCCAAAGATTGACACCGTTACCTTTAAACGCTGGTTGTCTTCATCTACCTCTTCAACATTACCGTCAAAGCCTTCAAAGTGACCGCCATTGATCTTAACTTGCTCACCAATGTCAAAGTGTATCAATGTGCGGGGGGCTTCCTCTCCCTCCTGCACACGGTTTAGAATTTGGTTCACCTCAGCATCACGCATTGGCATCGGTCGCCCCTGTGGACCCAGAAACCCTGTCACACGGTTGATCGAGGTGATTAAGTGGTAGCCCTCGTCCGAAAGTTCCATCCGTACTAGAACGTACCCCGGCATAAAGCGGCGCTCTGTAATCACTTTTTTCCCACGGCGCACTTCAATTATTTCCTCCGTGGGAACCAAAACCTCTTCGATTTGATCTTCCATATTAGAATCAATAACCGATTGGCGAATGGTTTCTGCGATCTTCTTTTCATAGTTCGACAGAACACTTACGGAATACCATCTTTTTGCCATTTTATGGCCCTTCAACT
>JAVLEV010000249.1:0-2669 GCA_031920365.1 Planktomarina sp.
TGGCCCTTCACTTGAAAGCCCAAATTGGCAAAAACCACAATGTCTTGATGGAAAATCCAAATATGGGGCGCACGCAACAATTTGCCGAAGTAATTTTCACACAACCACAACCAGAAGGTAAAATTATTACTGCAGAGATCATAGCAGCCTCTACCACTCAATTGAAGGGACGGGCGGTTTGATAGCTAGTGCTCCACTACCAATTTTATACAGCTTTCGCCGTTGCCCCTATGCAATGCGTGCCCGTTTAGCAATTATTACATCAGGCATTCAGGTTGAGCTGCGCGAAATTCAACTACGCGACAAAGCTCCTGAATTCCTGGTCAGCTCTCCTAAAGGCACCGTACCGGTATTAATAACTCAAACAGAAGTGATTGAAGAAAGCTTAGACGTGATGCAGTGGGCTTTAGTGCAAGCAGACCCCGAGTGTTGGTTGCGTATGCCTGAGAAAGGCTATGATTGGATTACACGCAGCGACGGACCATTCAAGAAAGCGCTAGATCATACCAAATATGCTGTCCGATTTCCTAATTTAAATTATACACAAGAGCTTGCCCCCGCCATAGATTTTTTACAGGATTTGGATGATCAAATTGCTGGATCTGACTGGATGTTTGGCGCTAACTGCACATTTGCAGATATGGCTTTGCTGCCGTTTGTACGTCAATTCGCAAATATTGATCGTGCATGGTTTGATCAAAAAAATTGGCACCACCTTCAACTGTGGTTAGCTAGGTTTTTAACTTCAGATCGCTTTGCAAAAATTATGCTAAAATATGAAAAATGGCACACTGGAAATAATCCAACTATATTTCCCAATCAGCCCTCATTATTTGCGCCGTAGGGTGTCTCCATAAGCAATTTTTGGCGACAGCTCAATTATATTTTCTATTGGCTCCAATGAAGGATCATTCCGTGCAGCGATGATTTGCGCTGCGATTTTCCCGATCTCGAACCTACAACTATCCATTGTAGCCAGTTTTTGCGGTAGCCCATCAATCAACTCAACTTTATTAAAACCTGCTAAGCCAATTTGTTTTGGGATTTCAAAGTTTTGATCTCTCAAATGAAGCAACCCACCCGCACCAATCATATCATTTGAGTAATATATAAAATCCAACTCAGGCGAACGTGCCACCATCGCAGCTGTCATTTCTCTACCCTTGGCTAAGGCGGACCCACCAGTGTAGAATTCTTGGTCCATTATTTCCACGCCCTGCTTTGCCAATGCCTGAGTAAAGCCTTCAAATCGCTTTCTGGCGCGATGATCCTGTGGCATTTGTGTACCCATGAACCCAATATTTTGATAACCAGACTTCAAGATTGCTTCAGCCATTTTGCGGCCAGCACGGCGATGAGATATGCCAACCATTGCATCAACCGGATCACCATCAATGTCCATAATCTGTACTACAGGAATGCCAGAGTTAACCAGCATCGCCCGCGAGGTTTCAGACTGCTCTAAACCTGCGATGATGATTCCTGAGGGGCGCCAAGACAGCATCTCATACAGAACTTTTTCTTCACGCTCAGGTAGGTAATTGGTCACCCCAACTACTGGTTGTAACTCCGTTTCATCCAGCGCATCAGAAATACCCGTCATAACTTCAGGAAATACCATATTGGAAAGTGACGGGATAATTACAGCCACAAGATTAACGCGTTGCGACGCCAATGCCCCTGCAATCTTATTAGGCACATAGCCTAATACCTTTGTAGCACTCAGAACTTTGGCGCGGGTTGCAGCAGATACATCGCCACGGTTTCGCAAAACACGGCTCACAGTCATTTCAGAAACGCCAGAGGCCTCAGAAACATCGCGCAAAGTAAGAGGGCGTTTTTGTTGTGTCATAGCACTATCCGATTTTAGTTTAAGTGATCTTACGCAAGCCAATGAAGAATGTCCAAGCCATGTACTCCGCTTAAACAAGATTTACTTATCCATAAACTATTCAAGGCCTAGCAATTTCTAATTTTTTTTGACATTAATAATTTGTGGCTCAGTGGCTCAACTGGATAGAGCAGCCCCCTCCTAAGGGGCAGGTTGGTGGTTCGAATCCACCCTGGGTCACCAATCTTTAAAAATAAATGTTAACCTGACTATTTCTCTAGTGGCAGACTTCTTCGTGATGCTGCGGAAGGGCTATAACCTATGTTAGCACTTTAGATGCTCAGGTCTTCTAAAGTTTAGCCCGGGCACCTGATGGATCATACATTGGTTTTAACGACACTTCAGCCGAGACCCGCGTTCCAGCCACGTCAATCTCATAGGTCGAACCAAGAACGTCTGCTGCAGTTTCACCCAAGCATGGTACATAGCCTAAACCAACGGCAGCGCCTAAATGATGGCCATAGTTGCCAGAGGACAAGTATCCCACTATTTTCCCATCACGGATTACAGGTTCATTATGATATAAAAGTGGCTCAGATTCTGTTAGTTTAAACTGCAACATGCGCTTATTTAGCCCAGCCTCTTTTTTACGCATTACAGCGTCACGGCCAATAAAATTAAGCTTGTCAGTTTTGATTGCAAAGCCTAATCCCGCTTCCAAAACGTGGTCTTCACAGGTGATGTCGTGGCCAAAATGGCGGAACCCTTTTTCTATACGGCAGCTATCCATCATATGCATTCCACAGAGTTTTGCATTCAGACTTTGGCCTGCCTCCCA
>JAVLEV010000250.1:0-2644 GCA_031920365.1 Planktomarina sp.
CTACCTGAGTTACCTTACCAAAGCGTCTATTTCTCGTACCAAAATTAGTTATGGCAAGATCAAGGTCACCTGTAAAAAAATCTGGCCACAAGGTATCAACAAAACTTAACTCACTATAGGCTGCATGCCACAACATGAAATTTGATAGCCTTTGATCGCCACCAGTGCGGATGATGAGGTCTGGATCCGGTTGATCTTTTAAGTCACTATATTTTTTTAGTGATGCTTCATCAATCTGCAAGCCACCGACATTTTTATCTATAAACTGATTAACAGCTCTTAAGATTTCATCTCGACCACCGTAGTCCACCGCAATGTTTAGTTTAAGCCCAGTGCAGTTTTGTGTAGCATCCTCCGAGTTGTGCATCTCGGCAACGACAGATTTTGGGAGCTGATCTCGTCGTCCAATAAAGTTAATCTTTACATTTTCAACTTTTAATATCCGCACTTTCTTTCTTAGGTAAAGTTTAATTAATTGAAAAAGTGTCTCTATTTCGAGAGAAGGCCTTTCCCAGTTTTCAGTTGAAAAAGCGTAAAGTGTAAGAGTTTTTATGCCGATTTTTGATGCATGTTTTACAATGTCTTCAACTCGTTTTGCGCCTTCTTTATGGCCTTTTATACGAGAACTTCCACGGCTCTCCGCCCAGCGGCCGTTCCCATCCATAATGATCGCAACATGCATAATATTATTCCATACAAGTAGTTTTGCTTAACATTTTTTATATTAACTGCGGAAATATTAAATTTTAATAAATATTCTATGCCACACCCATCAATGCAATGGCAACTATAACTATTGGTTTTCTCTTAAATTTTTCAATGAAATAGTAGGTTTTATAAGCATATCTACATATTTAGAGAGCTTGTCTTGTCTGAATCTATTAAACAAAAGTTACGCAAATTCTAAATTCATGTATCGTACTATTTTGAATATGTTAAAATTTAACTTCTCGAAGTAATTACTAGCTTGGGTTTATATAAGATAAGTATCTCAATATATGTTGCTCCATTTAGATACTACTTAATAAATTGCCTTGTGCTTTGTCCTTGCCCGGCTGCATATGGCCACAACTCATAGGATTAAATGTTTGTGATGAAAAAGCCCAAATGGATTGTTGAAAAAGAGCGAGACAAGCGTGCAGCAGCAGCTGAAACTTTATGGCTTTTTGGTATACACGCCGTGCGTGATGCTTTGTTAAACCCGAAGCGGATAAAGTTGCGTTTGATTGTTACAAAGAATGCTTGTGACCGCTTGGGTGAGGCACTTGCGGCTGGTGGTTTAGAGCCTGAAGTTTCAGACTCTCGTAACTTTTCTGCACCAATAGACCCACAGTCAGTGCATCAGGGTGCTGCTCTTGAGGTGAAAGCATTAGATTGGGGTACTATAGCTGATGTTGCTTCTATTAGGGAAGGCGAAGCACCTGTTATTTTGCTGCTTGATCGGGTTACCGATCCCCATAATGTTGGTGCAATCCTACGCTCGGCAGAAGTCTTTGGCGCTGCTGCAGTAATTGCCCCGTATCGGCATTCGGCGCCCGAGACTGGGGCCTTGGCCAAAACAGCTAGTGGTGCGTTGGAACGTCAGCCTTACCTGCGGGTTCAAAATTTGGCAGATACGATGGAACGTTTAAAGACGATGGGATATTTCATTTTTGGTCTTGATGGTGACGCTGAAGCTTCCTTGGATGCGACTTTAGGGAACCATGTAGGGCCAACGGCTCTGGCTTTGGGCGCCGAAGGCCCTGGTTTGCGCGATAGAACAAAAGACACTTGTGACGCTTTGGTGAGGATTGATGCGGCTGGTGGATTTGGATCTTTGAATGTGTCAAATGCTGCTGCAGTTGGACTTTATGCGGTAACCAAACGTAAAGACCTGCAAGCATGAATGGATAATTGCGCTATCTTTGCGCTTTTTCGTCCAGACCTGAAGTGCCCGACCGGCGCGCTAATTCCGCAAGGACGTCTCCAAAGGCAATGTCGCGGGACGCTAACATTACTATTAGATGATAAACTACATCAGCGGCTTCTGCCGTTAGGGCCCTTTGATCGCCTTTTACAGCTTCGATAACTGCTTCAATAGCTTCCTCACCAAATTTTTTAGCGCATTGTTCGGGGCCCTTTGCCAGAAGTTGCGCCGTCCAACTGCTGTTTGGGTCTGCTAGTTTACGCGAGATAATAGTTTTTTCCAGTGTTTGCAGCATCATGACATCCTCATAGCAATACCTGCCCCTGACATATGGGCTTTGGCCTCTTGAATTGTGAAGTCCCCAAAATGGAAAATTGAAGCTGCAAGTACAGCGCTGGCGCCGCCTAGTTTAACGCCTTCGACTAAGTGGTCCAAAGTTCCGACACCGCCCGAAGCAATAACTGGCACGGAAACTGCGTTAGATATTGCGCGGGTAAGGGGCAAATTAAAACCAGCGCGGGTGCCATCACGGTCCATTGAAGTAAGGAGAATTTCGCCAGCCCCTTTGGCAACAACTGTTTGCGCAAAATCAATTGCGTCAATCCCTGTTGCGCGACGACCTCCATGGGTAAAAATTTCCCATTTATTGGGCGCCACTGTTTTAGCATCAATTGCTACAACGATGCATTGACTACCAAAATGGTTCGCCGACTGAGCAATGACTTCAGGGTTTAATAC
>JAVLEV010000251.1:0-2643 GCA_031920365.1 Planktomarina sp.
GGTACGATGCGCGATATTGTAACTAGTTTTTTGCCCCATTGGCATAAAACTCGAGCTTGGGTTCTTGCGCGGCCAATGAGTGGCTTTGCTGAGACTTTTTCGCAATATATTATGGAGGTCTCTCCCGGTGGCGGGAGCACCCAGCCGGATGTAGATGCCCGAGCACAATCAGTTTTGTTTGTGACTGATGGGCGGGGGACTTTATGGCTAAATGGTCAAGAGTATGTTTTGGAAGCCGGTAGCTACGCATATATTCCAAGCGGTGCAGAGTGGTCTTTAGAGGTTGGTGATATTACATTGCGGTTTCATTGGATCCGCAAGCTCTATGTTGCGGTGGGGGGCATCGATACTCCCGAGCCATTTGTTACTCATGAAGAACAACATGCTATCACTTTGATGCCTGAGACCAATGGTGCGTGGGGCACGACTCGGTTTGTAGAGCTAGAAGATCTGCGCCACGACATGCATGTCAATATTGTTACGTTTCAACCTGGTGGTGTTATACCTTTTGAGGAGACCCATGTTATGGAGCATGGTCTTTATGTGTTGGAAGGCAAAGCGGTATATAAGCTCAACCAGGACTGGGTTGAGGTTGAGGCTGGTGACTTCATGTGGCTGCGCGCCTTTTGCCCACAGGCCTGTTATGCGGGTGGTCCTGGGCCTTTTCGATATCTGTTATACAAAGACGTAAATAGGCATATGCCACTGGGCCTCTAAGCCAAGGTCTAAAGTATTTCCTGCGAAAAGAAGTTTTGGCTAGCGTGGTAGTAGATCTCGCAGACGGAACTCCGCTATGCGTTCCACCTGCCGGCAAGCCTCATCTAGTTCTTTAGCATGATCATTGTTGATACGTGCTCCAAAAGCTTTGAGAACGCTGTGTTTGGTATGATCGCGCACCGCAATTATAAATGGAAACCCATGTTTTGCGACATATGCAGTATTTAGATCCGTGAAATCTAAGCGCTCCTCATCTGTGAGTGCATCGAGTCCCGCGCTGGCTTGTTCGGAGGTGCTTGAGACCGTGAGGCGTTTGGCTACTGCCAGTTTCCCTGCAAGATCGGGGTGTGCCGTTAGAACTCCCAAACGCTTGTCTGCCCCCGCAGATCGAAACACCCTGCAGAGAGCATTGAGCAATCCCGTGGCGCTGTCGTGCATCGGCCCCAATTCAAGCCTATGCGCGCGTTCCGCCACCCAGGGAGAATGCTCAAACACCCCGCCATAGGCTGCTACAAAATCGTCACGGCACATATTACTGGGACGCACAAAGCGCTTGTGGGGATGGGTTTTAGTCCAGTGATCTGCTATATCTTCACGGGTGGCAAACCAAACGCCTGCATGGCTATTGGCGTAATCGATGAAGCGTTGTAAGGCTGCTGCCCTGCCTGGGCGACCAACCAAACGGCAGTGCAGCCCTATCGACATCATGCGCCCCCCTTCGGCGTAGAGTACGTCGAAAGTATCTTTGAGATAGCTGTAGAATTGATCCCCCGAATTGAAACCTTGAGGCGTAGCGAAGCGCATATCATTGGCATCCAGCGTATAGGGCACAATCAATTGGTCCGTCGCACCACACTCCATCCAATAGGGTAAGTCATCAGCATAGGTGTCGGCTACATATTTGAACTGACCTGTCTCTGCGGCTAAGCGCACAGTATTTTCAGAGCAGCGCCCAGTGTACCAGCCGCGTGGTGGTTGGCCTACAACTTCGGTGTGCAGGCGGATGGCCTCGGCCATCTCTTCTGCCTCATGGTTAGGCGTAGCATCTTTGTAATCGACCCACTTCAAACCATGGCTTGCTATTTCCCAGCCGGCAGACACCATTGCAGATACCTGTTCTGGCGCGCGTGCCAGAGCAGTGGCCACGCCGTAGACCGTAACTGGAAGATCTTTCAACATTCTGTGCAAGCGCCAAAATCCAGCTCTGGCGCCGTATTCATAAATACTCTCCATATTCCAGTGCCGCTGACCAGGCCAAGCGGCTGCACCGACGATCTCAGATAGAAAGGCCTCGGAGGCGGCATCGTCATGTAGGACATTGTTTTCACCCCCTTCTTCGTAGTTCAGCACCAGTTGGACAGCGATCTGTGAACCACCTGGCCATTCTGCTGCAGGAGGGTTGGGGCCATAACCAGACATGTCACGTGGGTAGCGTTTCATAATTTTCTCCAACTTTGGCTTTTACTTTGCTTATTTTTTGGTCAGAGATAAAGAAAGTAAAAAAGGAATAGGCGATGACTGGCTTTTTGACGACCCATGTTTTGGATACCGCTAAAGGCTGCCCAGCACCGGGTATCAAGATTGAACTATTTTGCCATAAAGACGGGGTGGTAATCAAGGTTTGTGAGGCGATCACAAATATTGATGGTCGCACCGATAATCCGATTTTGCCGCAGGAACACTTTGAGACTGGGTATTACGAACTAGTTTTTCACGTGGGCGCATATTTGCGTAGTACTGGCCAGGCAGCATCTGAGCCAATGTTTTTGGATCAAGTGCCTATTCGCTTTGGTATGTCTCAAGCTGATCATTTTCATGTACCTCTGCTTTTATCAGCTTATGGCTACTCTACCTACCGTGGTAGCTAGGAATATAAATTATTTATGACATAGCTATTTTTTGGACTGGATAAGTTTTGCCGTGCGG
>JAVLEV010000252.1:0-2638 GCA_031920365.1 Planktomarina sp.
AGGTAGATTGGACAGCCCCATCTTTAAAAGTGAGAACTATGCAAAAAGATATTGAGATCAATGTGATCGGCCTTCCCTTGGCAGGCTGTTCCCAAAATCCACTCACTGGATTTTTTAGAGATGGATCGTGTAACACTTGCGCTGAAGATAAGGGCAGTCACACCGTCTGTGCGGTTATGACAGCCGAATTTTTAGCGTTTTCAAAATACCTTGGGAATGATCTCAGTACCCCACATCCAGAGTTTGGCTTTCCCGGCCTGAACCCAGGTGATCACTGGTGCCTTTGCGCCGGCCGCTTTTTGCAGGCCCATCAAGAGGGCTGCGCACCCCAAGTCCAGCTGGCCTCAACACACCAAAATGCTTTAGAAATAGTTCCCATCGAGGTCCTGCGGCTCTATGAAACTGGGTAATGGCAGACTGACCATAACCTTAGCTCCATTAGTCAGACTGAGAGCCTTTAAGAAGTAAACTATGCGCCGTTGTTCATAGTTATGTCCAAAGCAGCAGCAACGGTAAAAATATCCTTATCGCCACGACCACACATATTCATACAAATTAAATGATCACTGGGTAAAGTTGGGGCTATTTTCATAACATGCGCGAGTGCATGGCTAGGCTCAAGCGCAGGAATAATCCCCTCAAGCTCACAGCACAGCTGAAACGCCTCTAGCGCCTCAACATCTGTAATCGATACGTATTTTGCACGGCCAATTTCATGTAGCCATGCATGTTCTGGACCAATACCTGGATAATCTAAGCCAGCAGAAATCGAGAAGCCTTCTAAAATTTGACCATCATCGTCCTGCAATAGATAGGTGCGGTTCCCGTGTAGGACGCCTGGGCGCCCACCAGTTAACGATGCACAATGTTGCATCTTCGAATTGACACCCTTACCACCAGCTTCCACCCCGATAATGCCAACTTCTTTATCATCAAGGAAAGGAAAAAACAGCCCCATAGCATTTGATCCCCCACCAATTGCAGCGATCAACGTATCAGGCAAACGACCTTCGTGCTCGAGCATCTGCTCTTTCGCTTCCTTGCCAATGATTGCCTGAAAGTCACGGACCATCGCCGGATATGGGTGTGGTCCTGCTACGGTACCAATGCAATAAAAGGTGTCATGAACATTAGTAACCCAATCGCGGAGTGCGTCGTTCATGGCATCTTTCAACGTGCCGCGACCCGAGGTTACAGGTATGATCTCGGCACCTAAAAGCTTCATGCGAAAAACATTGGGGGCTTGGCGCTCAACATCGTGGGCACCCATATAAACAATACACTTTAATCCAAATTTAGCACAAACTGTAGCTGTAGCTACCCCATGTTGGCCTGCACCCGTTTCCGCAATAATGCGGGTTTTCCCCATACGTCGCGCCAAAATGATCTGACCCAAAACATTATTAATTTTATGAGCACCGGTGTGATTCAATTCGTCACGCTTAAGGTACACTTTTGCGCCACCTAGGTGTTTCGTCAAGCGATCCGCGTAATACAGTGGACTTGGGCGTCCAACATAATTGGTCCACAAGTCCTGCATCTCAGCCCAAAAGCTATCATCTGTTTTTGCAAACTCATATTGTGCTTCAAGATCTAAAATTAACGGCATCAGAGTTTCTGATACAAAGCGCCCACCAAAATCGCCAAAACGCCCTTGTTCATTAGGACCAGTCATGAAGCTGTTAAACAGATCGTCAGCCATCTTAATCTCCCTTAGGCGTGTAGTCCAGAGTTAGTGCCAGTGATATCTAAGGTAAAGACCCTGCGATCAACCTGCGGTGTTTTGACTGTTTGCCTGCGCAACAAATTCAGCCATTAATGCAGGACACTTCTGGCCAGGCGCAGTCTCAATGCCAGAGCTTACGTCGACATGCCGGGCGCCTGACAACTGTACGGCCGCCGCTACATTGGCAGGAGTCAAACCGCCCGCGAGCATCCAAGGCACAGACCATACTACGCCCTGCAATAGCATCCAGTCAAAAGACAAACCATTCCCACCAGGCAAATCATGGCCAGACAAAGGTTTTGCATCCAATAAAAGCTGATCTACAACACTCGTATACGTTTTCGCTCGCCTGATATCCTCAGCACTAAAAATACCTAAGGCTTTCATAACTGGTAAACCGTAGCGCGATTTAACCTCTGCAACCCGCTCGGGGCTTTCCGTACCATGCAGTTGCAACATATCCAGTGATACAGATGCGGTGATTTGATCTAAGTAGGCGTTATCAGCATCGACCACTAGAGCAACCTTAGAGACTCCTAAAGGCACGCACTGCGCCAACTCTCTGGCCTTTTTGATATCTACATTACGTGGAGACTTAGGAAAGAATACAAATCCTACATAAGCCGCACCAGCCTCAGCCGCCGCATCAATATCTCGAGTTGTGGTGAGCCCACATAGCTTTGATTGAACTCGATTCACGCTCAAGACAACTCATCAAGTAACTCAAGAACACCATCCTGTCCCTGAGCTGTTCCACTTTTTAATTTAGTAATTTCACGCTCCAAACGCACCACTTGCCTATGATCAGATTTGGCAGCATTGCGGTGCTTCATTTCTCGTAGCCATTCCCATACGAAACCTATTAATAGTCCCGCACCGACACCTAAGAACATTACTGTAAAAAGAGGGACC
>JAVLEV010000253.1:0-2624 GCA_031920365.1 Planktomarina sp.
TCTCTTATTAAATACTTACAAACAGCTTGCCCTGGGATCCTTGGAATGACTGACCGACTGCTAGTATCATCCGACTTGAAAGCGCGCCCTGAGAGTTTGGTGATTGCAGCGCCGCAAGTTCAAGTTATGGGACAGGTTACTGTAAGTATTTTTAGTTGAATAGACAACGAGTGGGGTTTCTCAGCCCGGATGTTCGATGTCGCACAAAAAGTGCTGTGACGAATATGTGTAAAATGTATCTAAAATTCCGGCGCCACTTGTCCTATCCCGAGTGCCAAACTAAGACTTAATGATAAGATTGAAATTATGTCGTAAATTAGAAAAGCAGGCGGACCCTATGAACGATCCAGTAGAAACCTATATGAACCTTGTTCCAATGGTAGTTGAGCAAACTAGCCGTGGTGAACGAGCCTATGACATTTTCTCACGCTTGCTTAAAGAGCGTATCATTTTTGTTAATGGCCCGGTTCATGACGGAATGAGTACATTGATTATTGCGCAACTGCTGCATCTGGAAGCTGAAAACCCATCCAAAGAAATTAGTATGTACATTAACTCACCGGGCGGCGTGGTAACGGCTGGCCTTTCGATTTATGACACCATGCAATATATTAAACCAAAAGTGAGTACCCTTTGCGTTGGGCAAGCGGCCTCTATGGGATCACTTTTGTTGACGGCAGGCGACAAGGATATGCGTTTTTCTCTACCTAATTCGTCGATTATGGTTCACCAGCCTTCCGGAGGATATCAGGGTCAAGCTACAGATATAATGATTCATGCTGAGTTTACGCAAAAGTTAAAACGTAGGTTGAATGAAATTTATGTAACTCATACGGGCCAAGATTATGACGTAGTTGAAGCGGCGCTGGAACGGGATAACTTCATGTCACCTGAGGATGCTAAAACCTGGGGCTTGATTGATAAAATCGTAACTAATCGAGACAAAGACGAAACGTCAGCATAATCTATTGGTAAATTCAGGTTGTGGCACATTGTTTGCTGTCATAAGCTTACATAGATTTTATGATAAGATAATCGGACTAGGCTGTTAAATAAGACGGTCCAATAATACTTAAGGGTGATACATGGCTGATAAAGCAAGCGGAGACGGGAAAAACACCCTCTATTGTAGTTTTTGTGGTAAAAGTCAGCATGAGGTGCGTAAACTGATTGCTGGCCCAACCGTGTTTATCTGTGATGAATGCGTTGAACTTTGTATGGATATTATCCGCGAGGAAACCAAGGCTACTGGTCTAAAAACATCAGAAGGTGTTCCGACCCCTTTGGAGATTTGTCAGGTTTTGGATGATTATGTTATTGGTCAATCTCATGCAAAGCGTGTGCTCTCTGTTGCTGTTCATAACCATTACAAACGCTTAAACGTCGCTGATAAATCTGATGATATCGAATTAGCAAAATCTAACATCATGCTAATTGGGCCAACTGGTTGTGGCAAAACGTTGCTTGCGCAAACTCTTGCTCGTATTTTGGATGTGCCATTTACCATGGCAGACGCGACTACGCTTACTGAAGCCGGCTATGTCGGCGAAGATGTAGAAAATATTATACTAAAACTGCTACAAGCCAGTGAGTATAATGTGGAGCGTGCGCAACGTGGTATTGTCTATATTGATGAAGTAGATAAAATTACTCGAAAATCTGATAATCCGTCCATTACAAGAGATGTTTCGGGTGAGGGCGTTCAGCAAGCTCTACTGAAGATCATGGAAGGCACAGTGGCCAGTGTCCCGCCGCAAGGTGGACGTAAGCATCCGCAGCAGGAGTTTTTGCAAGTGGACACCACTAACATCCTGTTTATTTGTGGTGGCGCCTTTGCAGGATTAGAAAAAATAATCGCAGCGCGTGGTAAGGGAACTTCAATTGGGTTTGGTGCCGACGTTAAGGAAAATGATAGCCGCGGCGTCGGTGAGATGTTTGGTGAGTTAGAACCAGAAGATCTACTCAAATTTGGCTTGATTCCCGAGTTTGTTGGCCGTTTACCGGTGATTGCAACCTTGACTGATCTCGATGAAGCATCGCTGGTCATTATTCTAACCCAACCTAAAAACGCTTTAATCAAACAATACCAACGTTTGTTCGAGCTCGAAGATGTGGCTCTAACCTTCACGGATGATGCTCTGGTGGCAATCGCTAAGCGCGCGATTGATCGAAAAACAGGCGCTCGAGGCCTCCGTTCAATTCTTGAAGATATTTTATTAGATACCATGTTCGATCTGCCAGGAATGGATAGTGTCGAGGAAGTAGTCGTTAATGAAGAGGCCGTTACATCTGTTGCAGCGCCTTTGATGATCCATGGCGAGAAATCCCGTGAGCCAGCTACAGCTGGTTAAAGTTGTAAAAAATATCTTAAACTGGCCGAGGTTCAGTTGAAATCGCTGCCGTTTTTCGTTTCAGAAGCGGCAAGCACTGGACCACTGGCCGCTTCTAGGGCATATCTAGATTAAATAGGTTTTGGAGGACTGTATGGGCATCGTCTCAACTCTCTTACGTGCAATGACTTGGTGGAATGGTCAAACATTGAACACTCAACTGTTTACCTGGCGTAATGGCGTGAAGGTTGGCGAAGATGATGCGGGCAATATGTTTTATGAAACCAAAGATAG
>JAVLEV010000254.1:0-2618 GCA_031920365.1 Planktomarina sp.
ATCTTTGATAAAATTTGTGATACGGAAGAATACTACGTAACTCGAACCGAAGTAGGATTACTCAATGATATTAAAGAAGAGCTTTATTCCCTGGTTGAGCCTGGTTCAGCAGTCGTAGAATATGGTTGTGGGTCTAGTATTAAGATCAAAGCACTATTATCAGCTTTACCAGAGCCACTGCATTATATTGCAATAGATATTTCAAAATCCCATCTCATTTTAACCGCACAAGAAATTGCATCGGACTACAGTAATATTTCAGTTGGTGCAATTTGTGCAGATTTTATGGAGCCAATTGATTGGCCAGAAAGCGCTAATTTTGATTCGTCAAAGCGGCTTGCTTTTTTCCCTGGTTCTACCATTGGCAATCTAAACCCAAGTCAAGCAATTCAATTTTTAAAAAATGCGCGCCATTTGGTCGGTGATGATGGCACATTTTTAATTGGCGTTGATATGAAGAAGGATGCTGGGATTTTCAATCAAGCTTACAATGATGCAGAAGGTCATACCGCTGACTTTAACTTGAATCTTCTGCATAGAATGAAAGGTGAACTAGACGCTACTGTAAATATCTCTGAATTTTCTCATAAAGCCTTTTATAACGAAAAACTTGGAAGAGTTGAAATGCACCTCGTTAGTGATATTAAGCAGGTTATTAAAATTGATAGCTTAGAGTTCTCCTTTGAAAAGGGAGAAAGTATACATACTGAATGTTCCTATAAATATTCTATAAAAGAATTTTCTGAGTTAGCAAAAAAATCAGGGTTTAGCTTGGTAAAGAATTGGACTGATAAGAAAAATCTTTTTGGTATTTATTTAATGAAAGCTATTTAAAAATTATATTCATGCAATTAAACTATTCAAAAGTTAAGCTATGAAAATTGAATCTACTTGGACACGACAGTTAGAGAGTGGCCAACAGCCAAGTAGCTCAGATGTACGAAACCATCTCGACGCTGTTCATGACAATAATGCCGGTTTCACAGAAGCATTTGCGTGGAACTGTCGTGATGTGAATGGCAAAAATAGTTATGAGTTGCTTGCTGATATTGTCGACCAAAATTATCATTCTCACGCCCTAGATCTTGGGTGTGGTAGTGGGGTTCTGCTAGACCTTTGCAATCAACGTTTCGGGTCTGAATTGGTGCTTTCGGGTGTTGATATGAATGAATCCGAACTACAGCTTGCACGTAAGCGCCTTGCACATACGGATATCAAGCTCCATCAAGGCACAGCACAGAACCTTGATCAATTTCCTGATTCATCTTTTGACGTGATCTTTTGCCATTGGGCATTGACCTTAATGGATCCAGTGGTCGAAGTACTTGCGACAACCAAGCGACTACTTAAGGAAAGAGGTACTTTTGCAGCTATTATTGACGGGAATCCCAAAACTGCTCCCGGCTATCTCGAAGTCCACGATATTATTTACAAACACGTGCAATCTAAGTATCCGGATTACGGTGTTTTTGAACTTGGTGATCCACGTGTGAGAACAGCCGAGGGACTGCAAAAACTTATGGCAGAAACCTTTGAAGATTTTGATGTGAATATTACACCTATAACCCTAAATTTTAATGCAGCCCCTAGTATCCTTGCACGTGAGGCTGCTGGTTTTTTCTATGCTTCATTCGTTCTTTCGCCCGCAGAATTAAGCCAAATGCTTATTGATCTCGAAAAATATTTTATTGCGAAACAGCAGAATGGAGTTAGCTGTTTTACTATGCCAGTTAACCGTTTAGTCGTTAAGGGAAGAGGAAGTAATAATCCGACGATCTAGGACTTATTTGGATTGTAAGTAAGTGAGGGTAATAACATTAAGAAATACTTACTATTGAATTAATTAATACATAGTTTACCTTGTCATAAATTTTCTATAAGGTTTAATCAACTAAATCGTTAACAATACATATAGGACATATCATGAGCGTATTAGAAAATTTCAAACAGTTGAAAGCAGAAGGAAAGAAAATTGTAGTTGTTACTTCTTATGACTACTGGAGTGCAAAGATTCTTAACGAAACAGACGTAAATGGTATTTTAATTGGTGACTGTTCGTCCATGGTAATGCATGGCCATGAAGACACATTGAATTCTTGTGTGGAAACAATTGCGTTGCACACCAGAGCGGTAAAAAAAGGAGCAAAAGACAAATTCCTTATTGCTGCTATGCCTTTTATGAGTAATTTAAAGGGGATGAAGGAGACAATGGATAACGTTGAAATCTTAATCAAGGCTGGAGCAAATGCACTGAAAATAGAAGGCGTTGATGGAAATGAAGAGCTCTATGCTCATCTTTCTCAATCAGGTATTCCAACAATCGGACACATTGGCCTTACACCATCCCACCACAATGCAATCGGTGGATTTAAAGCTCAAGGCAAAACAAAAGAAAGTGAGCTTAGCCTGATTGAAGAAGCCAAAAAACTTGATAAGCTTGGATGTATAGCAATCGTTTTAGAAGCTGTTCCACAGCACGTAGGTGCCGCAGTTAGAGACGCAGTTTCTATCCCAGTAGTCGGAGTCGGGGCAGGATTGGACGTAGATGGACAAGCACTGGTTTTTCAAGATATGCTAGGATTTTCTACAGACTTCAAGCCTAAATTCGTAAGAACATA
>JAVLEV010000255.1:0-375 GCA_031920365.1 Planktomarina sp.
ATCATGAAGAGAGCCCCACGAATATTATCTGACATGCTACAGTTCCCTTATTGCTCAATGTAAATTCTAATTGCCCTCGCAGGCTCTATTTCAGAGAGAAATTCAAAAAAACCAACAAAAAGGGCCACTCCAAAGAGTGGCCCTTTTTGTTGCAATACAACGGATTTTATTCGCTGTTATTTTCTCCTTTATTGACAAGTAGACTGTCAAACATCTCATCAGGTGTTGGTGCAACTTTGGTAGGGGCAGCCAAGGCAATAGCCTCCTCTGCCTGCAATCGACGCGCTTCAATCACGACGTTGTCGCGGTCAGTGGCCACACGACGCATTTGCTGTGTCGCTCCACCAGTACCCGCTGGGATCAAACGGCCTACGA
>JAVLEV010000255.1:385-2612 GCA_031920365.1 Planktomarina sp.
GCCTACGATCACATTCTCTTTCAGGCCAACCAATTTATCCCGTTTGCCTTGCACAGAAGCTTCTGTAAGAACACGCGTTGTTTCTTGGAAAGAAGCTGCAGAGATGAACGAGCGGGTTTGCAAAGATGCCTTAGTAATCCCCAGCAAGATTGGCTCGCCCTCTGCTGGACGACCGCCTTTTGATAGGGCCTTCTCATTGGCCGCATCAAATTCAGCTTTGTCCACATGCTCACCTTTAAGCAAAGTCGTCTCACCACTGTTGGTGATTTCCCATTTCTGCAACATCTGACGTACGATAACTTCAATGTGTTTATCGTTAATCTTCACACCTTGTAGACGATACACATCCTGAACTTCGTCGATCATATAATCAGCCAAGGCTTCAACACCCAGTACCGCAAGAATATCATGAGGGGCGGGGTTGCCATCCATGATGTAATCGCCCTTCTTGATAAAATCACCTTCTTGGACAGGGATGTGCTTACCTTTTGGCACCATGTATTCAACTTTTTCAATTGAATCATCAGCAGGTTCAATCGCAATACGCCGCTTATTTTTGTAGTCTTTACCGAAGCGGACATAACCATCAATTTCGGCAATGATAGCATGGTCTTTGGGGCGACGAGCCTCAAACAACTCCGCAACCCGCGGGAGGCCACCTGTAATGTCCTTAGAGCGGCCACCTTCACGCGGAATACGGGCTAGGATATCACCAGCTTTGATTTCTTGCGCGTCTTCGACAGACAAAACAGCGTCCACCGACATGGCATAGGAAATTGGGTTACCATCTTTGCGGATAAGAATTTCACCAGCGGCATCTGTCACGATAATTTTTGGCGCCAGTTCGTTACCTTTTAGAGCTGCGCGCCAATCTGTAACAATTTTCTGGGTCATGCCTGTCGCATCATCTGTCTCGTCACGCACAGCAATACCTGACACCAGATCAACATATTTAACAGTCCCTGATTTCTCAGCTATAATTGGCAAAGTGAAGGGGTCCCATTCAAACAACTTATCGCCGCGGGCAATCATTTGCCCGTCTTTGACCAGCATTTTCGAACCATAGGCAACTTTATAGCTGGCAATAGCGGCACCATCCACATCAAGAATACTTGCAACCATGTTACGTGTTAGTGACAGGAACTCACCGGCAGAGTTTTTCAACAGATTAGCATTTTCAAGATAAACTTTTCCAGACTGGCTACTTTCTTGACTGGATTGCTGACCACCACCCTGTGCAACTCCACCAATGTGGAATGTCCGCATCGTAAGTTGTGTCCCAGGCTCTCCAATGGACTGAGCAGCGATGATGCCGACCGCCTCACCTTGGTTGACAAGGGTACCACGCGCCAAGTCACGACCGTAGCAGGCGGCACAAATACCATCGTCTGTTGCACAAGTCAAAGGTGACCTGATCAACATAGAGATTACGCCACCAGCTTCGATGAAGTCAGCTTTACGCTCATCGATGATCTCACCTTTAGAGCAGAGCACTTCATCTGTACCTGGCTTGATCACATCTTCAGCAGCAACACGGCCCAAGATACGCTCAGCTAATGAGGATATCACTTCACCGTCATTCACAGCAGCGCGAGCCGTTATAGAGCGCTCAGTTCCACAGTCATGCTGGCGCACGATGCAATCCTGTGCCACATCGACCAAACGGCGCGTCAAGTAACCAGAGTTAGCTGTTTTCAGAGCTGTATCTGACAGGCCTTTACGCGCACCGTGTGTTGAGTTGAAATACTCAAGAACGGTCAAACCCTCTTTAAAGTTTGAGATGATTGGAGTCTCAATGATATCACCGTTTGGCTTAGCCATAAGACCACGCATCCCGCCAAGCTGTTTCATCTGAGTGACTGAGCCACGCGCTTTGGAGTGGGCCATCATGTAAACCGAATTTGGTTCCATTTCAGCACCATTCTCATCATACTTTACCGACGCAATAGCTTCCATCATTGAGTCAGTCACTTGATCATTACAGTTTGACCAAGCGTCAATCACTTTGTTGTACTTCTCACCCTGAGTGATCAAGCCATCCATATACTGTTGTTCGAACTCTTTAACCTGAGCACGCACACCGTCAACGATTGTCCACTTATTGTCTGGGATAAGCATGTCATCTTTACCAAAAGAGATTCCAGCACGGAACGCTTCACGGAAACCAATAGTCATAACATGGTCACAAAAAATCACTGATTCTTTCTGGCCACAGTAACGATAAACC
>JAVLEV010000256.1:0-2608 GCA_031920365.1 Planktomarina sp.
CTGAGACTTTGGTAAAGAAGATCAAGAAGGCTAAAACTGATATGGATCCGTTGCCAGATTATCTGGAGGGCTTAAATGGTCGTCCCGAGGCCCGTAATTTAGTTAATATTTATGCGTCATTGAATGAAATGACTGTACAGGCTGTAATTGATGAATTTGGAGGGCAGCAATTTGGAGCCTTTAAGCCCAAACTTGCGGATTTGGCAGTGGCGAAGCTTGCGCCGATCTCCACCGAAATGTCACGCTTGATGCAAGACCCTGCGGAGATTGACCGCATTTTGGCACGTGGAGCTGAACGGGGAAAGGCCTTGGCGGCTCCAATTTTACAAAAAACCTATGATATTGTTGGGATGCTACGCTAGATTAGCATTTTTGAGATAAGAGGCCAATTTACTGCTTCATGTAATTTTAACGTTGCGGGCACATTAAGCTACAGGCATGGTATCTATCGAATGGGGACTTTTTATGCGTAAATTTATGGTTGTGCTTGACAGCTCGACAGAATGTTTAAACGCAATGCGCTTTGCGGCAATGCGAGCCGAGAATACTGGTGCGCGGGTCGAGGTTTTGGCAGTTATCCCTCCTGAGGAGTTCAATCACTGGATTGGTGTTGGTACAATTATGCGCGAAGAGGCCCGCGATCGGATCAATGCTCATTTTGAGGTCTTTGCCAAGTGGATGCGTGATAAACACAATGTCGATCCTGAGCTTGTGATCCGAGAGGGCGAAGTTGTAGCAGAAATTCTTTCCCAAATTCGTGATGACACGGAAGTTGATATTCTAGTTCTTGGGGCTGCGAATGACCGTAAAGGTCCAGGGCCACTGGTCACACAGCTGTCCAAATCATCGGGTGGTTTGGAAGTACCGATCGTGATTGTTCCCGGCAGCTTGAGCAAAGAACAACTGGAAGCTATCAGCTAGCTGTGAGTTTAATCTCCTTTGAATTAGAACTATTCTAAAAACTTGACATTAAGTAGTTTTCATTTCATATTTACTTGATCAACCGGAGATAGCTACCATGTTTATTCAAACCGAAAGTACACCTAACCCCGCGACTTTGAAGTTTTTGCCTGGCCAATCGGTCATGGATATGGGGACTGCAGATTTTCCTTCGGCGGATGGCGCCTCTGCCAGCCCACTTGCGCAGCGAATTTTTGCGGTGGAAGGAACCTCGGGTGTGTTTTTGGGGTCTGATTTTGTTACCGTAACCAAAGCTGATACTGTAGACTGGGGCCATATTAAACCTGCATTACTGGGTGCCATTATGGAACACTTCCAGTCTGGCGCACCTGTAATGTCTGATGGCCAAACTGTTGCTGCTGCAGAAGGTGATTACGACGCGGCTGACGAGTCCATCGTTGTTCAAATCAAAGAGCTTTTGGATACTCGCGTTCGCCCCGCTGTGGCCCAAGATGGTGGTGATATAACCTTCCACGGCTTTGACCGTGGTATTGTTTATTTACACATGAAAGGCGCCTGTGCCGGCTGCCCTTCGTCAACGTTAACGCTTAAAATGGGCATTGAGAATCTACTGCGTCATTATATTCCTGAAGTGGTTGAAGTCCGCCCAGTTGCAGCATGAGTCTAGCCTAACTTCGGCTGATCTAGCTCAAATTCACTATCAGGCATTTACGACAGAACGCTCATGGAGTGCTGTGGAGTTTGAGGCTTTGATGGAGCAGTCTGGAGTTTTTGTAATATCTCAATCTCATTGCTTTGCTCTGGGGCGTTTGATTGTCGATGAGTTAGAAATTTTAACTGTGGCGTGCGCTCCTTCTCATCAGAAACAAGGGCATGGGCTGGCAGTGGTGACTAAACTACTGAGTAAAGCGGTCTGGAATGGTGGACTTTGGGGATTTTTAGAGGTCGCGTCTAACAATAATCCGGCAATTTCACTGTATGATGGCCTAGGTTTTGTGCAAGTGGGGCTTCGTAGGGGCTATTATAATCATAGAGATGAACCTTCTGTTGATGCCCTTATTTTGCGTAAGTCACTGCTTTAATTTATTAAAATTTAAATCTTATGCTGAGTTGGGTTCTAAATTCTCTAAAGCAATTGTTTTTTTTTACTTTTCTATTGATCCGAGCTTGGCAGAGTGGACTAGTTTAGACATGATCGTCTGATCTGCTCGCATGTGCGTAGAGAGATTCTCTCCGCTGAGCTTTAGTTATTAACGGGAGACTCTAATGAGCTTTATGAAATCTATTTTAGGCAGCGTAGCTGCTTTAGCGCTTACGACTACGGCTGCGCTTGCTGACCCTGCTATCATTTTTGACCTTGGCGGAAAATTTGACAAATCATTCAACGAGGCTGCTTTTAAAGGAGCAGAGCGCTGGGCTGCGGAGACTGGAGGTTCGTTCCGCGAAATTGAACTTCAAAATGAAGCTCAGCGTGAGCAGGCTTTGCGTCGCTTTGCTGAAGCCGGTTCAAATCCAATCGTAATGGCTGGTTTTGCCTTCGCTGACTCGCTGAGCAAAGTAGCGCCAGACTACCCAGATACTAAGTTTGCGGTCATTGACGTAAACTGGCTAAGCATGCCCAACGTGCGTGGCATTGGCTTTAATGAGCATGAAGGTTCTTACCTCGTGGGCATGATGGCTGCTCAAG
>JAVLEV010000257.1:0-2575 GCA_031920365.1 Planktomarina sp.
CTGGCGTTTTTGTGGCCTACCATTTGGCCCGATGCGAGACACCAAAGGCGGTGCGAGATGATAGGAAATTTCAAAATCTCCCTCAAACCGCTCGGCCACCATTTCTTTAGTCTTACAAAGCAGCCGGGCCACTTCATACTCATCTTTATAGGTTAAAACTTTATGATAAGATTGCAAAACCTGCGCAGCTAAAGGAGTATCGCCCAATTCTGTACGCATCTTTAAATAGCTTTTTGAGCGCCCCGAGCCGTAAGCTGTAAGATTGGTAAGTCGGGCCACTTCACTATCCTGCTCTAAAGGTTTTTGCATCTGAAACCGAGTGGGAGCATCGGGATTAACGATGCTCCATCGCCCAAGCGCAAAGGCCTGTTGGTTTTGCGTTACCTTTGCACCGTTGAGCGAGATCGCCTCTAAGAAAGCTGCTTCCGAGATAGGTAGCAACCCTCGTTGAAAGGCAGCCCCAAGTAGGATCATATTAGCATAAACGGTATCGCCTAAAGCATTTTCAGCGAAATTTGTCGTATTCATCAAAGTCGCCTGCGCGTTCAGACGTGCAAAAATTGCAAGTTCAAGATCAGCGCCAGGAATACGGAAACTAATGTCCCGCGTGAAATCACCAGTGATGATCTCATGATTGTTAACAACAGCAGCCCCAGTCGATGCCATAAGACCCAAAGTGCTTCCCTGTGCCGACACCACCAGATCACCACCAATCAAAGTATGGCATTCACCCAATGCCACGCGGATAGCCGAAATATCCTCAGGAGTTTTACCGATTCGACAATGGATGTGCACCGCCCCACCCTTTTGAGCCAGTCCAGCCATTTCCATGACCCCAGCAGCCTTGCCATCCAAATGGGCAGCCATCGCTAACAGTGCGCCAATGGTCACAACGCCCGTGCCTCCCACCCCAGTGATCACCACATTATGGGTGCCAGCTATCACAGGCAGGTTTGGCATTGGCAAATCAGGTACTTTAATTTCCTGAGCTACAGGCTGGCGCAATTGGCCACCTTTGATAGTCGCAAAAGACGGACAGAAGCCATTTACACAACTAAAATCTTTATTACAGCTGGATTGATCAATTTGGCGTTTTCGCCCTAGATTAGTTTCTAAAGGTAACAAAGACACACAATTGGATTGTACACCGCAGTCGCCACAGCCCTCGCAGACGGATGGATTGATAAACAACCGTTCGGCAGGATCAGGGAAAGTACCCCGCTTGCGGCGGCGGCGTTTTTCAGCTGCGCAGGTTTGCACGTACACGATTACCGATACGCCTTCAAAATTTCTAAATTTTTCTTGCACAGTGATTAACTGTTTCCGCGGATGCAATGCAGTACTACTGGGAAAGCTTGCGGCGCTTACATCTTCTTTTTCATCGTAGACTACAGCCAGATGCTGCACCCCAATGCCACGCATTTCCTCTACAATACGAACTGCATTGAGCCCACCATCATTGGTTTGCCCGCCGGTCATTGCCACCGCATCATTAAATAATATTTTATAGGTCATAGTGGTACCTGAGGCTACTGCAGCACGAATTGCTTGAATGCCGGAATGATTGTAGGTGCCGTCACCAATATTTTGAAACACGTGGTTTCGGTTAGAAAATAGAGACTCCCCAATCCAATTGGCACCCTCGCCTCCCATTTGTGTGAAGCCCAGTGTATCTCGATCCATCCATTGCACCATATAATGGCAACCAATTCCGGCATATGCCCGACTACCTTCTGGGATTTTAGTGGAGCTGCTGTGTGGGCAGCCTGAACAAAAATAGGGTAATCGACTGGCTAAAGTTGATGCATTATCAGCACGTTTGGCATCATCAATACGCTTCAGAGCCCCTGTAAGGCGCTCGGATCCACAACCCTCAGCAACCAATATATCACCAATTTTTGCAGCTATCATCATCGGATCTAGCGCATAGCTATCATGGAATAGAACCTGGCCAGCGGCATCTTTAGCCCCTAAAACCTGCCGACCACGGCGATCGTTAAATAAAGCTTCTTTAATCTGAACTTCTATCAGCTTGCGCTTTTCTTCAACTACGATGATAGTGTCCAATCCCTCAGCCCATTCAGCAAAAGTTTTAACGTCTAAAGGCCATGTCATAGCAACTTTATATGTTGTAATACCGTGGCTTACTGCAGATTCTTTATCTATATTTAGTACCTGCATAGCATGAGCTAAATCTAACCAATTTTTTCCCGCTGCTACAAAACCAATCTTTGCTCCAGCCTCCCCCAGTACGCGCTTGTCCATCTTATTAATTCGAGCAAAGGCTTGTGCGGCCTGGCGTTTATAATCGATGATACGCGCCTCTTGAGCCTGCGGCGTATCTATCAATCGGATATTTAGTCCACCATCCGGCATTTCAAAGTCCGGAGTGACAAACTGCAACCGCTGCGGGTCGCCATTAATCACTGACGTCACCTCAACAGTATCTTTGATACACTTCAAACCAGCCCAAACCCCAGCGAAACGTGAAAGAGCAAAGCCAAACAAACCATAATCAATAACTTCTTGTACCCCGGCAGGCGATAACACAGGCATGAAGCTATCAATCATAGTC
>JAVLEV010000258.1:0-2565 GCA_031920365.1 Planktomarina sp.
GATAAAAAACCGAATTTCAGGATTTTAGGTTAGGACGACGAATCGAGATCAGCAAGATAAAAATGAAATTACCAATAATTTCGAGATTTTAGTTAAATATCGAAATAACATTACCTATTATCAAAAATCATGTTAAGAGATTTTTTATGGCAGATGTTAATAACATTTATCTCGAACTTAAAAAAAGACTTACTACGAATGAGTTTCTGCACGGCACTAAACTGCGCGCCGAAATTTTGCGTGTAGAGTTTGGTTGCTCCGCAAGTACAGTACGGGAAACTTTATTTAGGCTGGCGACCCAAGGACTGGTTAATTTCAAGGAACAGAGAGGCTTTCGAGTTCCAGATTTATCATCAAAAAAATTAATAGAACTCACCCACTTGCGGATCTTGCTGGAGGAGGAAGGTGCTGTTCTCTCCATACGCCAGGGCGGGGTCGCTTGGGAAGCGCGGCTGACAGCAGCGCACCACAAATTAAGCCATATAGAAAAACGCATACAGGCCCTGGATGATCCAACGCCTTTAATTGATATTTGGTTTACCTCAGAAAAAGAATTTCACCAAACACTCATCTCGGCATGTGGATCCACAACTTTGAAACAAATGCATAGTTTGGTTTATGCTCAGTTCAGGCAGCAGTTAATGGAGGCAGACAGACGCTTTGATTTCATATCAGGTAATATCAAACATCATTATGATATTCTCGAGGCTGCGCTTTCCGCTGACGAAAACCTGACACGTAAACGAATACGTGACCATCTGGCGCGCCATTCAACAGGAGAGACAATTGCCTCTCAAAACCATTAACATGACCATTAACAGCAGAAAGTAACGCAAGATGACTAATCTTTTACAAATCGGTGGAATAACTGCTGAAATGCGCGGCCAACTCGAAACGGTTTTCAAGATCCATCAATTGGATAATTTCGATCCTGATACAATCACCCATGTCATAACAAACGGCCATGACGGCGTTCAACCTGACTTGATGGCCTCCTTAACAAATCTGAAAGCAATCAGCGGTTATGGTGTTGGCTATGAGGCAATAGATGTAGTGGAAGCTGTGAAGCGCAAAATTATAGTAACCCACACCCCAAACGTTTTAAACGAAGAGGTTGCAACCACCACCCTGTTACTAATTCTATCATGCTACCGAGAAGTCTTACGGGACGACGCATACGTGCGTTCGGGCGAATGGGCAGTAAGGGGGAATGCGCCTCTCACTCGATCATTGGACAACCAAACCGTAGGTATTTTGGGCCTAGGGCGAATTGGCCAGGCTATTGCGCATAAATTGGCACCCTGGAACGCCAAAATCGTCTATCATTCGCGCAACCGGAAAGATGTCGAATACACATACTACAATAACCTGACCCAAATGGCCAAAGATTGTGATGTTTTAATCTGCATCACACCTGGCGGTCCCTCCACGCATAAAATCGTAAATGCTGAGGTTATGGAGGCCTTGGGGCCTAAGGGAACGTTAATCAATGTAAGCCGTGGATCCGTAGTGGATGAGCACGCCTTAATAGAGGCGCTTCAAAGTGGTAAGTTGGGGTGGGCCGGACTAGATGTATTTGATGCTGAGCCAGTCGTGCCACAGGCTCTGTGCGACCTTGCAAACACCGTACTTCTGCCACATGTCGGCAGCGGAACCGCTGAAACACGAGCCGCTATGGGGGCCCTAACGGTCAACAACTTATTGAGCCACCTCAAAGACGGCACAGTTATATCAGCAGTTCCAGAGTGCTCGGGGCTATAAAATAAGCGATGGTAAAAGATTAAATTTATCATCGCCTATTTTGACTTAAGATGCAGTTCCTTCAGCCAAAGAGCGCCTTGAACCTGTCCACACAAAGCCGGAAGCCTTCTTCAAAGTTTCCATTACCTGAGTGGTAAACACTTTCAAATGATATGACCCCATCGTAAGCATCTGCCCGAAGGGCACTGGCAATTGGCTGAAAAAGATTAGCCAATTGCCCCTCACCCATTCTGCAGACCTCCAGCATGGCGCGTGGCGTATCAACTTTCACGTCCTTGATGTGAATATGGCCAAGATATCCACCCTTCAGCTCATCATAACCGTCAGGGTAAGCCAACTCATGACACCAGCAATTATTACCAGGGTCCCAAAGAACTTTAAGAGTATCCTTTGCATCTAATTCATCTATGAGCTTTCGTGCAGTGTAATTAGAATTGACCAAGGTCCCATTGCCAGTTTCCACAACCAGAACTAGGCCTTCAGATTTTGCTAGTTCTACAGCTGGAGCAATCATTGGGGCCATTGAGTCCCAAGCGCCGTGTGCCACATTCCACTTCTCAGCGCCGTTCTTCCCCCAAAGTATCTGCTCTTTCCTTTGGGTAAGGATGCGTACAAGCGGCGAACCCACAATATGAGCCATATCAATCACACGCTTAAGAGCATCCATATGCATTGTGTGAAGGTCATCACCGACCCTATTTGAAGAAGTCATTCCAGCGAATATATGCCGCGACAGGCAAGATACTAGTTTACCACGATCTCGCAAAAGCAGATTAGTTTGTGAAATTTCTTGCTGTGTATGAT
>JAVLEV010000259.1:0-2554 GCA_031920365.1 Planktomarina sp.
GTTTTGATGACTTTAATATAACTCTTGGTGATATAATGCGCGGTGAACGAGCCACACTTGGCCAATCTTTAATTGATGTTCAAGACGCTCTTAAAATTAAAGCAATTTATATTGCAGCTGTGGAAGACTCTAATCCATCGGTTTTTGACACACCTGGTTTTATTGCTGGATATGTCCGTTCTTACGCCAAGTATCTTGGTATGGACCCAGAAAATGCGTTTGACCTTTTTTGTAAAGAAAGTGGGTTTACGCCGGTCCATGGCATGTCAAATAAGTCTTTACCAAATAAGGTGAATTATGAAGAAAAGCTGCCGACTACCACTGTGAAATCTTCTAGTGGGTTTGGCGTTTCCACTACGCCGTTTGCTCCACCAACCGAGAGCTTTTTGAATGAATTAGATTTTCGAGCAATGTTCTCTTCGTTGGTGCTGCTGCTATTGTTGGGAGTTTTGGGCTATGGTGCTAAAACAGTTGTGCAAAAAATACAACTGGTCCAACTGGTTCCCATTGAACAATCGCCTTTAACGCTGTCAGGTCTCGATCCTCTACGGCCGCGTACAGATTTAGATCTGACTTCAGGTCAAGCCAAAAATAATAGTAATAAAATATACAGCCGATTATACCGACCACAGGCATTAAATACTCCAGTTTTGATCCCACGTGATAGCTCAATTTCAAGTTTGAATCCAGGAAATCAAGGACTATTTCTAAAAAAAGGGACTTGGATCGAGAAAGAAACTTCCATCGCTCTTGCTGTTAATAACAAGCCTGAAACAGGTTTGAGGTCAGAAATTAAATCCAGATCAGTACCTGGGGTTCAGATTCTGGCGCCTATGCCCAACCGAGTTCAGCTTGTCGCCAAAAATGGCGTTTGGCTGCGCGTAAAAGATGCTAATGGATCTACTATATACGAACAAGTCATGGACGCTCAAGATCCTTTTGATGTGCCCTTATTAGATAGGCCTGCGCTAATTGAAAGAGCTGGAAACTCTGGTTCTTTATTCTTTTTAGTTAACGGACAACTTTACGGTCCAGCAGGAAACGGTACTCGCACTGTAAAAAATATTTATTTGTCTCCTGAAAATCTAATTCAAACATATGATGTTTATAGTCCCGATAGGCAGTCTTCTTTCTATAGTTTTTTGCGTGATCTTGAAGCTAGTACTACGATGCAATAGGGATAGCTGAATTCTCCCAATTGGAATTTTGACATGTCCACTAATCATATTCGCCCTTGGCGCAACATCCATCGTCGTAAAAGTAGGCAGATAATGGTTGGGTCTGTGCCAGTCGGTGGTGATGCACCAATAACAGTACAAACTATGACAAATACGCTTACAACCGATGTGAGTGGCACTATTAAACAGATTCAGGCATGTGCAGAGGCTGGGGTAGATATCGTCAGGGTTTCAGTGCCGGATGAGGCTTCCTCAAAGGCGCTTAAAGAGATTGTGCGAGAAAGCCCCGTACCCATAGTGGCCGACATTCATTTCCACTATAAACGCGGCATTGAAGCTGCAGCGGCTGGTGCTGCTTGCCTTCGAATCAATCCAGGAAATATTGGTAGTAAAGAGCGGGTGCGTGAGGTTATCAAAGCTGCTAAGGATAATAGCTGTTCGATGCGAATTGGCGTGAACGCTGGTTCACTTGAAAAGCATTTGCTTGATAAATATGGTGAACCGTGCCCCGATGCGATGGTTGAAAGTGGACTGGCGCATATAAAAATTCTGGAAGATAATGATTTCCTGAACTTCAAAATCAGTGTGAAGGCTAGTGATGTGTTTATGGCTGCAGCAGCTTATCAAGCACTTGCTGATGCCACGGATGCACCAATTCACCTTGGAGTTACCGAAGCTGGTGGGCTAATGTCTGGGACCATAAAGTCGGCGATTGGTCTTGGTAATTTGCTTTGGATGGGAATCGGTGACACCATTCGTGTCAGTCTTTCCGCCGATCCGGTGGAAGAGGTTAAGGTTGGCTATAATATTCTCAAATCATTAGGGCTTCGGCACCGAGGAGTGAATATTATTTCATGTCCGAGCTGCGCGCGTCAAGGTTTTGACGTGATCAAAACGGTAGAGGCGCTGGAAAGTCGTTTAGAGCATATTAAAACTCCTATTTCGTTGTCGATCATTGGGTGTGTGGTAAATGGTCCAGGCGAGGCATTGATGACTGATGTTGGCTTTACGGGCGGCGGTAATGGTTCAGGGATGGTTTATTTAGCTGGGCGGCAAAGCCATAAGCTTTCAAACGAGCACCTGGTGGATCATATTGTAGAGCAGGTAGAACAACGTGCTGCGTGGTTAGACGCAGAAGCGGCTCTTTTGGCGAAAGGTTAAGGAGCTTTAGTCGTATCTAAAATATCTTGGGCACGTTGCCAGGCGGGCGATCCGCGTGATAATAAAGACCCAGCTTTTGTTGCTTGTAGTGTGGCGTTTTTAAGGTCCCCTAAAAGGGCGTAACGCTCAGCAATTGCTAAAATCGATTGCCCCTTTTCTCCAGCCCGCGCTAATGCTGTTCCTAGATCACGTAAAATCCGAGCATCCCTGTTGTC
>JAVLEV010000260.1:0-2553 GCA_031920365.1 Planktomarina sp.
CCACCCGCACTGGCGGCAGCTTCAACGCCGCCTGCAAGATGTCCAGGATAGCCCATCTTTTTCATATTCGGAATTGTCAGGGACCCAGTTGAGACAGTGTTGGCAATAGACGAACCAGAAATAGTGCCAAAAAATGCTGATGACACAACGCTAACTTTGGCAAGACCACCGGTATAGCGCCCAGCGGCTACGGTCGCGACGTCAACAAACAATTGCCCCAAGCCCATACGTTGGGCCAGCACGCCAAATAAAACAAAGTGGAACACCACTGTCGACACAATCCACAGCGTTACGCCATAAATACCCTCAGCGGGAAAATACATATTATTGATATATTGCTGCCAATTTATCCCTGGGTGCATCAACAGTTGCACTGGAATATATTGACCAAACACCGCATAACCAGTAAAAACCAAAATTATAATCGGCACAACAATTCCTAGAGTGCGACGTACCGCCTCAAGCAAAACTATGATCAAAGCTGTGCCAAATATCACATCAATCTGCGCTGGGTTGCCCTGTCGCATGACCTGCTCAGCCAATTGAAAACGACCTCCAAAGAACGTTATGTCGACCCCGTACCACGTCACACCAATATATAAAGAAGCCGCAACGCCGGCAATGATAAACCCCCAGTCCCAGATCGGCACATTGCCGTACCGCCACCAAGTATTTTGTGCGAAGGCTTTGTTAGTTTCTCCACGCACCATCGGAAAACTGATAAAAACCAGCAAGATTACCCCAGACATATGGAACCCCATATGCCAGTAGTCGACTGGAACACCTATCCCCGCAGTTACATAATGGTAGCCCGCAAAAAAAACGGAAAATAGGAAAACAAATTTCCCAAGCCACTTTCCTATATCACGAGTTTGCAAGCCAGAATCGTATTTTTTCTCTAGCTGTTCGGCTTCGTTCAAATTGAAAACAGCCATATCAAATCCTAAAACTCTTATTTATTTTGGGGTTAGAAAAGAAGCGGGCAGCTAACTGCCCGCTTCAGATACATTATTTAATCATACCGATTTCTTTGTAAAATCTCTCCGCCCCCGGGTGCAGCGGGATCAACACACCAGTCAGGGCTGTTTCAAGCCGAATTGCTTTGCCTTTGGCGTGCCCTTTATCCAGCAAACCACGGGTTTTTTCACTCCACAGCGCTTTGGTAATTTCGTACACTAGATCTTCGGGCTGATCTACAGAAGTGATCAACTGGCCGTTCACTGCAACAGTTGGTGTATCATCAGCAATGGTCTCATAAACCCCACCAGCAATCGTAGATGGTACATAATAAGGAATGATGGCGTTGATGGTCGTCACTTCTTCTTTTGTGAATTTATATAGTTCGAAGCCTTTGGTGGATCCCAGTTGGATCAGCGCCGCGAACGGCGTGCCACCAGCATAGAAAAAACCATCTAACTGACCATCTGCCAAGCGCTGAGCGCTCTGACCCAGGCCAAGTTCATGCTCATCTGCTTTGATCCCGTAGTGATTTAGAATCATGCGTACTGAAACCTGCGTCCCCGATCCTGCCGCCGCGACGCCAATGCTTTTGCCTTCAAGTTCTTTTAGGCTCGCAATCTGCGTACCTTTAGCCAAAACAAGATGCATGTCCTCAGGATAGAGGTTTGCGATGACTCGGATATTGTCTTTTTTGGCGCCAACAAATTTCCCTTCGCCTTTGAAACCCTGAACAACGCTCTGAGCACCGGCAAGACCCGCATCCAACTGCCCTGCGTGAATAGCATTAACATTTGCAACCGAAGCATTCGTCGAAACCGCAATAGCGATCAGACCCGGCACGCCACAGGTGCCACCTTTGTCGCATGCTCGTGCTCCTGGAGGGCTTGAAATAGCGTTTGCAATCAGGCCGCCGATTGGGAAATATGTACCTCCGGCACCACCTGTACCAATCCGCCAAAACTTCATTTCCTGCGCCTGGGCTGCGCCGGCGACCAGCATAAGGGTTGCTGCAGCGGCAATAAATTTATGTCTTAATTTCATTATGTTCTCCTTGGTTGGTTGTAGTAGTCTCATTTCCGTTCTTAATCTAATTGCTGATTTCCAGCGCGCGCTCCTCAGCGTGGCTCTGCGCATTCTGAAACGGTTAGCCGCTTGATAGCATTTTAAGACAAACGACACGATTAACGATGTATAATTTTAAATGTTAAATCAAATCCTAAATGCTCTTAAGGTCATATTTTTCAAAAATTTCTGAGCGTTAGTGAGAGAAACAGAGAGTGTCCACGACGAGCCTCGCAGTTTTAAGCATTTTAAAAGGCAATGCTAAGCGGGTCGGTCACCAAGCAGCAGAAGGCCAAGACCCATGAGCGTGCAGCAGCTTGAGGCAGCAGTCTTCTCAGCAGTAGCTGTGAAATTTCTGTAGGTTTTTTGTGCGCCACTTTAATTTGAGGCCTTCTAATACCACTAGCCCGAAAAGCTGTTTCACTTTAGGGTTTTCAATTCCAAAGAAATCTGAATCTGTGTGTGCACTTAGCATGGAGGGATAGATGTGACGAGCTATAGCCATTACGCGAACGGATATTTCTGCGCGAG
>JAVLEV010000261.1:0-2543 GCA_031920365.1 Planktomarina sp.
GTAATAATATTACTTAAAATTAACTGCAATATTGTCCATAATTCCTTTCGAACATTTATATTATTCTGCTCATAGCTGTGATCACTATTCATAATTACTGTAAAATACGTATTGTTTGTAAAAGATCTAGACAAATTTAAATCTGCATAATTTCTGTTTGTTTTGCTTCCAAGGCTGCATCCACGGATTTGATTTGGATATCAGTAATTGATTGAACTTCTGTTTCCCAAAGCTTTTGATCGTCTTCTGACAAACCAGCACCTTTAGCTTTTTTAATTTCATCCATACCGTCACGACGCACATTGCGAACTGCAACCTTGCAATGTTCAGCATAACCAGCTGCCACTTTAGTCAGTTCACGGCGACGCTCTTCGTTAAGTTCCGGGATTGGTAACATAATTATTGTGCCATTAGTTTGTGGGTTAATACCCAAGCCACTCTCTCGAATGGCCTTTTCAACCTTGCCTACAAGGCCTTTATCCCAAACGTTTACAGTCACCATACGAGGTTCAGGAACGTTTACTGTACCTACTTGGTTAATAGGCATCATCTGGCCATAGGACTCGACCATGATCGGGTCAAGAATTGACCCACTTGCTCGCCCGGTCCTCAAAGATGCAAACTCTGTTTTCAATGAAGACATAGCGCCATCCATTCGCCGTTGCAAATCGTCTACATCGATATCTAAAGCGTCTTCCGACATAATAATTCTCTCTCAATGTTTGTTATCCGTGGACCTTAGTGTAGATCCCTTTCCCAGATAGTATACCCTTAAACCCTCCAGCTTCATCCAGCGAAAACACTATGATTGGAAGATTATTGTCGCGCGCCAAAGCTATTGCAGAAGCGTCCATTACTTTTAGCCGTTTTTGCAAGACTTCGTCATAAGTTACGGTCTCATAACGCACAGCATCCATATATTTTTTCGGATCTTTGTTATAAATACCATCCACCTGCGTCCCCTTAAATATCGCCTCACACGCCATCTCACTAGCGCGCAAGGTAGCTGCCGTATCAGTCGTGAAGTAGGGGTTTCCCGTACCAGCAGCAAAAATTACTACGCGTTTTTTTTCTATATTACGCACAGCGCGGCGGCGTATATACGGCTCACATACTTGATCCATGGGTATGGCCGACACTACGCGGGTGTGAACACCCTGCTCTTCTAATGAACTTTGCATGGCCAAAGCATTCATGACCGTTGCCAACATGCCCATATAATCTGCCGTGGTACGCTCCATGCCTTGTGCTGAGCCTTGTAGGCCACGAAAAATATTACCACCACCTATCACCATACATATTTCAGTACCAAGCTCATGAACAGTCTTAACTTCGGCTGCTATACGCTCCACCGTCGGTGGGTGTAGGCCATAGCCCTGATCACCCATAAGTGCCTCACCTGAAATCTTTAGAAGCACTCGCTTAAATTGGCCTTGAGAAACGGAAGTAGCGTGCATTGTGCCCTCATCATAATTTTCGTTAAGATGTCGGAAAACTCCGGCAAGAGCAACGGCGCGTCGTGTGCCTAGTGCAAAAAAAGTGGGAATAGGTTAAAATGCGAGCTCATGTAGTTATCTCAACACTGAATAAAACCCGGCCAGTTCTAATTTCAGGGGCAACTGCCAGCGGTAAATCAACATTAGCGCTCAAAATAGCTGTCGAACTGGGGGGAGTTATAATAAATGCTGACGCACTGCAGGTTTATAACGGCTGGAGAATCCTCACCGCGCGCCCTAGCGCCGAGGAAGAATTACAAGCGCAGCATCTACTCTATGGGCACATCGACAATAATAGCAGTTACTCTGTTGGAGATTGGATCCGCCAAATTACGCCCATTCTTAAATCGGGTCGGCGTCCAATCATTGTTGGGGGCACCGGCCTTTACTTTCGAGCATTAACAGAAGGTCTAGCAGATATACCCCCAGTTCCAAAAGAAATTCAAGCGCAGGCCAAACAATTTTTACATGAAGGCAAATGTGCTTTTATGCTTCAGAAATTGGACGATTTAACGAAAGCTAAAATCGACGTACAAAACCCAATTCGAATTTCTCGGGCTTGGGAGGTATTACAGGCTACAGGCCGGTCAATCGTGTCTTGGCACGACCACACCCCCCCCCCTTTAATGCCCCTCTCAAACTGTGATGCGCTTCACCTCGATAGTCCTTTTGATTGGTTGAATACCCGCTTAAAATCACGATTTGACACAATGATATTAAACGGTGCGCTTGACGAAGCCAGAGTAAATTTAGATACATGGAACCCAAATTTACAAGCTTCAAAAGCAATAGGAGCAACTGAATTAATAAGCTATCTTCTGGGACAAAACAGTTTGGCTGACGCAAAAGAACTAGCCGTAACAGCGTCGCGCCAATACGCCAAACGGCAGCGTACGTGGTTTAGAAAAAGAATGTCGAGTTGGCGTAGACTCGAATCTCAAAACCTATAAAAATAATCCTAACTTTTAGCCATCCTACCTATTTTTTTAAATGTAATTAGACGCAATAGTTGGCTCGCTGGTTAATGCTAGATCAGCCATAAATTTG
>JAVLEV010000262.1:0-2522 GCA_031920365.1 Planktomarina sp.
ACAAAATTTTCAATAAAAATTGCGGTCTAAAAAAGCTGAAAGAAACATCGAGTTAACTCTTATCAAATAAATTTCACATACGTATACGTGGCATACTATTCGGGTCTAATTAAAGTTCTACTATGATAGGCCCTCCTCCTGATCCGGTAACATAATTAGTCAAGCCAGGGCCTTGAGTTATTGTGGCAACTCCAACTTTTCCAGTAACTTGAGTGAAGGTCTGAGCCATTAGAACAGTACCCCTTGATGCGCTGCAGGGACCATTATTCCACCACATACACTGACGAAATGATTTGCAATAAAAAAATTGGCATCACCCACCAAGCCAAAAATTGTTTTAATATTATGATCAAAAACTGATTTTGCTATTGATTGGTGCATGTATTCATTTTGATCAGACATCTTGCCATTCCTTCAAGAATTAGCCCAGTGAGCGGGCATTATCAAATGATAGCAACTAAATAAACGTTTTAGAAATGGAGGCCTATCTATTGAACGCTATGACTTTTTTTACCGTACATTAAGTGCTTTAGCCAAATTCCAGTTAAACCACAAAATCCAATCATCGCCGCCACTCAGAAAAGCTCATCGTTAAAGCTGCCCACTCCAGTGACCAGAGTTGATCCATCCTTCATTGAGGGGTCTGCGAGCCAGCTAAGAGAACCACCTCAGAAATTGTATCTGCATTTTCTGCCGCCAATTCAACAAATGGTGGGCGAACACGTGCATACCCTGGGTCAGATCTTTGCTGGGCAACTGCTGCCTTAATTGCAGGGACTAAGGGAAGGCTCTCAAATACTTTACGTACGGCGCTGACCTGTTCGTACAAAGCTTGATGATTGGGGCCATTCAGCCCGTCAATCAAAGCCCGAATGCCTGCTAGGTTAACATTTAGGCTCGCGCTTATGCACCCTGCACCACCAGCCGCAACATTTTCAGGGATTAAAGACTCAGACGCAGAATAAGTATCGATATAAGGAAAGGCTGATATAACAGACGCTGTATTTTCCCAGCTTCCCGAACTATCTTTGAGGCCAGCAATAATGCTTGGATACACAGCCAGCAGGCGCTCTATCAAATTCAAGGTAATCGGTACACCTGACATTTGTGGAATATGATAAAGGTACACACGGAGGTCCGAACCAACAGCGTCGATTACTTGAGCGTAGGCGTTGAACACACCTTCATCGCTCATGCCTTTATAAAAAAATGGCGGGAGCATCAGGACTCCACGACAGCCCAGTTTAGTCGCATGTGCTGATAAAGTAATGGTATCCACTGCGGCGCAACAGCCAGTGCCAGGGATCAGTTGAGATGGGTGAATTCCATTATCAATAAGGGCCTCCAACGCTGCCATACGTTCGCGAACCGAAATAGAGTTTGCCTCACTTGTAGTCCCAAAGGGAGCCAATCCGTCTGCTCCAGATACTATTAAAGCTTTAGCATGAGCCACAAAGCGTTCCGTATCCAAGGATAGATCAGGCGCAAATGGGGTTATAATAGGAACAAATAATTCAATTTTGCGTGCAATCATGAAGATCTTCTCTCTTTGCTAGTTTAAGGCACCCACAATGTTTCAAATTTGTAGGGTTAGCTGTAAGCAGCTCAATATTTTTGGAGTCGACGTCCTGGGCTGCACCACTAGGCCACATCATAACCGTAAAATAGCCCAATAGGACAAGCCACAATTGGCTATTACTTTTTAGATAACGCTACGTCGACATCATGCTGTAAACAATAAGCTTGATTGTTTGGTATTGACAATGACCAGCACCTAACCTTCTCCATATTAATATCGAAGACGCCTGGGTCACCACCTTTTGGGATTAATAAAGAGGCTGCAAACAAACGTACCAAGGAACCAAAAATGAGTGCTAACAATGTTATCTCAATCAAGTCTAAGCCTAATGACATCGCTCCAATTCAGAACGTACCCCTACGCACTATGGTGGCAAACCGCTTACGCGAAGCAATTCTGAGTGGACAATTGCCACTTGGCAGCAGTCTTGTAGAAACTGTACTGGCGGAACAATTAAATGTATCGCGAGCGCCAATACGTGAAGCAATCCAAATTTTGGAAAATGACGGACTAATCGAAACAATTGCCTATAAAGGAAAACGCGTCAAACCGCTGACAATGCGCGAAGTTGAAGAAATATTTTCTCTGCGGGAACTTTACGAAGTAATGGCAGTCCGACGGATATTGGAAAGTAGTACTCCTGTTGATGCTCTCCACCAGCATTGCTCTGACATGACCGCTGCTGCAAAAGTCGAAAACTTTTCAGCACTAACGGCGGCTGACGAAGCATTTCACCGAACATTAATAAGTCTAGCCGATCATGATCTCCTTATGGCTTCATGGAACAACCTTTATTTGCGTATCCACCAAATGATGGCGATCCGAAATAATGAGAAGCGCAATTTGACTGAGGTTGCCAGAAACCACCCACCAATTGTACAGGCGCTAGAGGCTAATGATGCCAATCTTGCAATAAAACTAATCACTGATCATACACGTATTT
>JAVLEV010000263.1:0-2492 GCA_031920365.1 Planktomarina sp.
TACGTGGCCAACCTCAACGTATCAAGTACCTCAGCCTTAAGAAAGGTTACCACGGGACGCATTTTGGTGGTGCTTCCGTAAACGGCAACCAAAGATTTAGGACAGCCTATGAGCCTTTGCTACCCGGCTGCTATCACCTGCCCTCGCCCTACAGTTACCGTAATCCGTTTCACGAAAGCGATCCAGCCAAACTGGCGCAGATGGTAGCGCAGGCGATGGAAGATGAGATCTTGTTTCAAGATCCCTCCACCATTGCCGCCTTTATTATGGAGCCAATCCAGGGGGCTGGAGGCGTAATCGTGCCAGACGCCTCCTTTATGAAATTAGCCCGTGATATCTGCAACAAACATGGAATTTTAATAATCTCAGATGAGGTGATCACGGGGTTTGGCCGCACAGGTGATTGGTCTGGCGCACGGCATTGGGGCGTTCAGCCTGATATGATGACCGTTGCAAAGGGCATCACCTCAGCTTATTTTCCCGTGGGCGCTACATTAGTTAACGCCAAAATAGCAGAAACTTTTGAGAGTGATCAATCAGGTGAAGGGTCGATCTACCATGGCTACACCTATTCTGCTCATCCCGTTGGTATGGCGGCAGTGAATGCCTGTGTCAGTGAAACACTACGGTTAGATCTCAAAACTAATGCCGCAACACGCGGGAACCAACTGTACGATGGACTGAAAGCCCTCCAGGATGATTTTGATATAATTGGTGATGTGCGCGGTGGACACGGGTTAATGGCGGCTATTGAACTGGTCTCTGATCGTGACGCCAAGACCCCTCTAGATATCGGGGCCATCAAGCGGGCGCACAAGGCAACATATGAGGCTGGCACGATGGTTCGAATTGGTGGCAGCAATCTGTTGATGTCACCGCCATTGATACTGACCCAAGCCGACGTAGCCAAGGTTTTAGCGGATTTACGCAGCGGCCTAACAGCACTCTAACAAGCTGCTAAGCGGGGTTGCCAATTAGGCAGCCCCCCATCCTCCCCCGCCCGGCGTGGCCAGTCCAAAAATGGACCCAGCCGGCAAATTAATCTCATCATTCCCCTTTAAATCAACCCGCGTGCCATCTGGCAATTCAGCCCAGTTTTTACCTGTGGCTCCATGATTACCTCCAGCCACACCAAAGGGGGGTATGTCACGATGAGAACATAAAGTTGTCACAGTAACACCTGTCAAAAACTCCAGCCGCCGGAATGCGCCATGACCACCACGATAAGTACCAGCGCCCCCGGACCCGTTCCGAATTGAAAATGTCCGTAATCGGACTGGAAAGCGTTTCTCCAAGATTTCAGGGTCAGTCATTTTGGTATTTGTCATATGAGTTTGCACCGCATCACACCCATTGAAACTCGGACCGGCTCCAGTACCACCCGCGATAGTTTCATAATTCTGAAAAACATCATTGCCCCATACAAAGTTATTCATAGTACCTTGGCTAGCCGCCATGATGCCCAGCGCACCAATCAAAGCATTGCACACGGCTTGGCTGACTTCTGTATTGCCCGCAATTACAGCCGCTGGGTATTGTGGGTTAAGCATTGAATTTTCAGGAATAATGATATTTAAAGGCTTAAGGCAGCCCTCATTTAAAGGGATATTTTTTCCAACCATTAGCCTAAATACATACAAGACCACCGCCCGCGATACGGCGAAGGGAGCGTTATAATTTCCTGCATGTTGAACACTAGTTCCAGTAAAATCCACACATGCCGAACGTGTTTCTCGATCCACTATGATTGCAACTTTCACTTGTTGGCCAGTGTCCATCTTATATAGAAAAATTCCATCTTGGAGACCAGAAATTACCTCTCGCACGCTTTCTTCAGCATTGTCTTGCACGTGTGCCATGTAGGCAGTTACCGCTGGCTGACCATAGGTGGCTACCATACGTAGTAATTCTCGTCGTCCTGTTTCATTGGCTGCAACTTGAGCTTTGAGATCAGCCATATTTTGAGAAATATTGCGGCAAGGGTATTTTCCCGAAGAAAGAGTCTTTGTCGCCTCATCTTCGCACAGCTGACCTGCATGGACCAATTGTACATTGTCAATCAACACGCCCTCCTGCTCGATATGTGTGCTGTCGGGTGGAGCAGAGCCAGGTGTACGCCCACCAATATCTGCATGATGGCCGCGCGAGCCCAGCCAATAAGCAGCCTTACCATTCACAAACACTGGAGTGACTACAGTCACGTCTGGCAAATGCGTACCGCCATTGTAAGGTGAATTAAGCATGTAGGCATCCCCCTCACCAATACCCAAATTTTGTTGCATCACTGTTTTTATACTGTCCGACATAGAGCCCAAGTGGACAGGTACGTGTGGCGCATTCGCTACCAAATCCCCATATTGATCAAAAATGGCACAAGAAAAATCAAACCGTTCTTTGATATTCACAGACCAGCTGGTGTTGGCTAGAGTTGCACCCATTTGGTCAGCAATAGACATAAAACGGTTTGACATGACCTCCAATAAAATTGGATC
>JAVLEV010000264.1:0-2476 GCA_031920365.1 Planktomarina sp.
CATTACAGTAATTAAAAAAATCTGGATAAAACTAGATATATTTGAGCTTAAAAAAGTCAGACCTGGAAGGCAATTAAAAATTTTTTCTGTGTCAGAGATTTAGCCTGAATGACAAAATTTTTTATCCTCTGAGCGGGGCTTAGTATTTTTAAATATGAGCTAATATGATTGTTGGTAACACCCATATTGAGATGATCAAATATGGGTAAAACTGTTAATGTGAATTTGGGGCCATGGATATTAATTATAATTAAGCCAGAACGTACCCATATATTATCTTGTATGTAATAGAAAAAGTTAATACCACTACGGTGTACCTGAATGCTGATAGTGCCTATTGTTGAAAATAACTTTAGACTATCTTTCCTTGGTTCTAATAGAAAACACAGATATAATTTTTCTGGGACCAAGCCGAATTGGTATTCTTAATTATGGTCGCCAATTTAAAAAGTTTGAAATTAGCCGAAGCCCAGTGCCCTGGCTTTTTTCTGGATGAAACTGAGTGCCTATGCGGGTACCACTGCTGACAATAGCCGTTATAGGACCAGCATAATCCACATGGGCCAGCCGTTGAGATGCATCGTCCACGTCGAAATGGTACGAATGTACAAAATAAGCATGGTCACCTGTTTTTATGCCATCAAGTACAGTGTGAGTGCCGGTAACTATAAGGTCATTCCAGCCCATATGCGGTACTTTTATTTTGACATTATTGGGCTGGATGGGGCGGATATTACCACTCACCCAATCGAGCCCAGAGGTTGTTACATATTCGTGACCAAAGCTCGCCATCATCTGCATTCCAACGCAAATACCTAAAAATGGTTTGTTTTGGCTCTCTACCGCCTCCAATAAAGCTTCATAAAGTCCATTTTTATTCATAAGTGTAGTTTTGCAGGTAGGAAAGGCTCCATCGCCTGGCAGAACAATACGGTCCGCTTTTCGCAGTATATTCGGATCCTTGGTAACAACAACTTTTTGGTTCCGAAGATCGGCAGCCATACGCTCAAAAGCTTTTTGCGCCGAATGTAGGTTTCCGCTGTCGTAGTCGATCAGGGCTGTCAGCATGGAGCTAAAGCTTACCTTTTGTTGAAGGGATCTCGTTAGATTTTCGTTGATCGATTTCCAGCGCATCGCGCAGCGCACGCGCCACAGATTTGAATGCGGCTTCTACGATATGGTGGCTATTGAAGCCGTGAACCTGATCAACGTGAAGTGTGATGCCGCCATGTGTTGACAATGCTTGAAAAAATTCGCGCACTAATTCGGTGTCAAATGTGCCGATTTTCTGAGTGGTCATGGTAATATTCCACACTAAAAAAGGTCTACCAGATAGATCAAGTGCGCAGCGTACCAGAGCGTCATCCATTACTAGAAGGCAATCACCGTAGCGTCGAATTCCGCGTTTGTCACCCATCGCTTCTGCAAGTGCTTGGCCAATGGCGATACCTACATCTTCTACGGTATGGTGATCATCAATGTGTAGATCACCCTCGCACTGAACATTCAAATCTATCAACGCATGCCGTGCCAATTGATCCAGCATATGATCAAAAAAACCAACGCCAGTTTGATTGTCGTACTTGCCAGTACCGTCGAGGTTAATTTCCACAGAGATGTTTGTCTCTGCAGTGTTACGGGTAATTTGACTTTTACGCATTTGAGGCCCTTTGTGTCTGATCGTCTTATAGGCTGCTGCTGCACTATTGAGAAGGGGTAAGCTTGAGATTGAAAATCTAGGAGGCAGAACATAATGTCATAGTTCAAAAAAAGCGATAGGAACAGTACGGCTAATTTGTGCTTTGATTTTGAGAAGAAGTTTCAGATATTTTGCATTTAGCTTAAAGTGTGGCGATTTCACACCTTATAATAACGCAATCCCGTTATGTGCTAACTGGATCCCATGAGCCTAAAATTATACGTCTTTAGATGTTGTGGTGACACTTAGCTAATTAGTCTAAAAAGGGATCGCGTTTGTGTTAAACATCCTGAAATAGTATTGTGGTGGTTTTATGGGAACGTATCCCAACAGTAGAAAACTTACGACATTTGTAAATTTTCTAGACTAACTGGAGCGGGCGAAGAGATTCGAACTCTCGACCCTAACCTTGGCAAGGTTATGCTCTACCCCTGAGCTACGCCCGCACCCGCTAGTGAGGGTGAACTAGCCCCAGAGGGTTTTCCCCGCAAGGGGTAAAATGCCCTAATTCATAGTTTATTTTTCAAATCTTGTTTGTGGTTGTCTCATGCTGTGGCGCTGGGGCTTGAAGGATCATGAGGCCGCGTCAAATTTGACAGGTCCGTTTAGTAGGTCCACATCCACTTGATGCAAGACTGGTGAATCAGCATCGAACTACAAAAGTCCATAACCACCAAGCTCAGCCATGGAAAGACTTGAAGCACCCGCACAGAGGATCATAGGCATCTGATGGCAAGGGCTTTTGATCATCGAATGAGCCACGCCCTTGAAGGTACT
>JAVLEV010000265.1:0-2444 GCA_031920365.1 Planktomarina sp.
CGGGTGAGAACGACAAAGTCACCCTCATCCAAGTAGGTAACACGATCAGTCATAGGAGCTAATGCTATGGCATCAGAACCTAAATACATCTCTCCATCACCATGGCCAATGGCCAGAGGAGACCCTTTCCGCGCTGCAATCAAAAGATCATCTTCGCCTTTGAATAAAAATGCTAGTGCAAAAGCCCCATCTAAGCGGTTTACAGTTTTTTGCGCGGCGGCGCGTGGGGTGTCCCCTTGTGATAGGTAGTACTGAGCCAAAAGCGCCACGGTCTCCGTGTCTGTATCCGTTTCGTAATTGAGGCCCAGACGAACTAGGTCTTCGCGCAGCGTTTTGAAGTTTTCAACAATGCCATTGTGCACTACGGCTACTGAGCCTGCTTGATGGGGATGTGCATTTTTGGTGGAGGGAACGCCATGTGTTGCCCAGCGAGTGTGGCCAATCCCAGACTCGCCGGCTAAAGGTTCATGCACCAACAGATCAGACAGGTGTATTAATTTACCAACGGCCCGTCGGCGCTCCAAAGTCCCATTATTAACTGTTGCGATACCTGCGCTGTCATAGCCGCGATATTCTAAACGTTTCAATGCTTCTACTAAAATTGGGGCCGCTTGGTTTTTACTTAAAACGCCGATTATTCCGCACATAAAACTATTCCTCTTTGACCGCTTTAAGGGCACGTAATTTCTTCATTAATTTGACCGCCAACCATGCTTTATTATCTTGTTTAGCGCGGCCAATGGCTAAGTCTCCAGCAGGTACATCTCGCACAATCACAGAGCCGCTGGCCGTCATGGCTTCTTGGCCCACTGAAACGGGCGCCACCAGCATAGTGTTCGAGCCAATAAATGCGTCTTCACCAATAATAGTGTGATGTTTCATTACCCCGTCATAATTGCATGTGACTGTGCCGGCTCCAATGTTAGCGCGTGCACCAATAGTGGTATCGCCAATGTAAGATAGGTGATTTACTTTTGCTCCCTCTGCCAAAAGACTAGCTTTTATTTCAACAAAGTTACCAATTTTTACGTCTTCTGATAGCTCTGCACCTGGGCGCAGGCGTGCATAGGGTCCTACCACGCAGCCGCGGGAAACATGGGCACCTTCTAAGTGTGAAAAGGCTCGAATTCGAGCACCAGTCTCCACGGTTACCCCAGTACCAAAAACAACGTTTTGTTCTATAACTGTATCCCGGCCAATAAGCGTGTCATAAGCTAGATGGACAGTTTCAGGGGCGGGCATTGTGATGCCGTTTTCTAATAGCCTATTTCGGCGAAGTGTTTGAAACTCTAATTCGGCCTTTGCTAGCTCAACTCGACTATTTACGCCGATTGTTTCGGCTTCAGCGCAGCGCACCACCTTACAACTATTCCCCTTTGCTACGGCTTTGCCCACTATATCGGTAAGATAATATTCTCCAGTGGCATTTTTGTTATCAATTTCTGACAGAAGCTCAAACAGTAAGGGCGCGGGCACAGCCATTACGCCACTATTGCAAAGCGCCACTGATTTCTCAGCTTCTGAGGCGTCTTTGAATTCAACAATACGCTTTAAATTATCATGGTGTGTGATCAACCGACCATAACTACCCGGGTCTTTGGCCTCAAATCCAAGCACAGAAATTACTGAATTGGAAAGGCTTGCGTGCAATTTGGCCAAGGTTTCAGACTGAATGAGTGGCGTATCCCCATATAAAACGATTATATTCCCGTCAAAGTCAGCCAAGGTGGCACGGGCTTGTTCTACTGCGTGGCCGGTGCCTAATTGCTCATTTTGGATGATGATTTCAGTATCAGAGTTATAATTTTTTGCTACTGCAGCAACTGCATCTGCGCCATAGCCTGCTATAATAATACATCGTTCAGGGTCTAAAAAATTACCCGCCATCATGGTATGCACCAGCATGGGAGCATCAGCAATTTCGTGCAGGACCTTGGGTAAGTCAGACTGCATTCGCGTGCCTTTTCCGGCAGCTAAGATAACAAGGGCAATGCTCATAGGATCGTTCTAAGTCCTTTATTAAACTGTTAAGTCCTTTTAAGGGTATAAAGAAAATCAACAAGCTTTTTTGCACAATCATGCTTATTGTTCAAATACGTAATAAAAGAGGCAATAATATGCTTAAACCCTGCGTTGTTTTTGACCTTGATGGTACGCTTGCCGACACCAGTGGTGATTTGCTGAAGGCTGCAAATGCTTGTTTTAGAGGGCTTGGCTTAGGTGATTTACTGCACCCGCCTGGCGACAGTGGGCTTGCACTGCGGGGGGGGCGTGCCATGCTGACGGCTGGATTTCAGCGGGTAGGCTGGCAGGATATGACCGAGGTGGACCGGCAATACCCAGTTTTGTTGGAGGCCTATGCAAAAGATATTGCATCATTAACCGTATTTTATCCGGGTGCTCTAGCTGCGGTAGCAATACTGCGGAAAGCTGGATATGCAGTC
>JAVLEV010000266.1:0-2429 GCA_031920365.1 Planktomarina sp.
CCAAGAGAAACCAGTTGTGTGCAATAGAGACACGCTCAGGCGCTTCAGACCCCATAAACAGATCAAGTGCCAAGACACCTTCATCAGTCGCCATGAGGATTGATAAGAGAACAATATTTTTCAGACGCAGTGCATTGGGATAAACGTCCGCTGCGCCAACAACGTTCTTTGATTATCCGTTCCTCGGAATATCGAAATCGCCTTCTAATCAATGCGGGTGTTCCGATAGAACGCAACCAAGGGCACCACGTATACACACTCAGTTTGGGAGGGAAGTTTAACTCAGTGTATGTGAGCATGACAGGATTGCACCCCTATGAAAGACATTTGAACCACAGCATAGGCTACAAGGCATCTTCCAAAGCAAAGAAGAGAGCTAAAGCACTTATTTGCTTTGAAGGTCCAATGCCTTCGGAAGCGGCAAAGCTAAGAGAAGTAGCTTTAGCGAACGAATTAAGGCTAAAAGCTATGGAATTTGCATGGGAGACACTAAAAATGTGTAACCGTTTTTGGAGTTGATAGTTCTGTTATCAAGGTGGACCACAATAACCAAATTCTTCAATATTTCGCACTTAATTGAACACTCATAACTTCTGACAAAGCCTTTAATTTGAAAAGACACATCCAGAAGATATTTATTGAGTAATAATGTTCTTTAGAATAGCGGCATAGCTGTTAAACTAGGTATATCTAACAGGAATAGCTTGTTTGATACATTGAGGAAAATCGCCTTAAAGCATGAAAAATAAAAAGCCCTGCCTCCAAACATAGCGCCCATCACACAACAAACTTTGGCAGTCAATCTAGCGGATTTCATATGACTGATAATATTTATAGGACTAGGTGGATTGATGATCTTGAAAGATTTCTGCCACTAAAGCCGTCTTTTTTACTAAGCGGCAATGTTGCGGATTATCAAATTTGCGACATGGATGGTATTTTTGCCCCACTGTCACTCCACGATACATTGACTGAAGTATTTTGTCGAAATGGCTACGGAACAATTTTAATCTATGACCCCGCAAGGGGGTTTTACGTACATGGCGAAAGCCAATGCGACCTTATTAAAAAATTAGGGGTAGCGGTTGAAAATGAAAGGGCACCGCTAAGCACTAATGGGCTAGCCAAAGCAATTGAACAGTTTATCGACCTTATTGAACCACAACCAGTTGCGCTTATTATTGATTTCGCAGGACGGCTCGTCATCAGGCCGGATGGATTGGAACAATCGGAAAATGCTCTATTCACGCAAGCCTTGATTGGTGCATATCGAGCAAAACCAAAAACAATCAATCAACGGCCGTATTACAACACCATAGTTTTTGTTACCGAAAAAGAAGGCGACGTACCAGACTGGATGGTGGTAGATAATGCGTGCCTTCGCCACATACCTGTTGCGAAACCCGATGCTTCAGCGAGGCGGGTCGTTGCTCCTGATTTGCTAAAGGTTATAGGCGGGGAAGTGACTAAAGAAGTTACTAATGTCTTCGTACAAGCCACTGAGGGGATGCTTCTGAGAGACCTGCTAGCGATCGTACAACTCGGCAAGACCGAGGGGATGGAATTGGCACAAATTTCCGATGTTGTACGCTATTACAAGGTCGGTGTGACCGAAGACCCTTGGAGGAAAATTCCACGCGACACAATTGTAAACGGTGAGGCGACGATCCGGAAGAGGGTCAAAGGTCAAGGCCGGGCAGTCACCCATATGCTAGATGTTGTTAAACGCGCGATAACTGGAATTGGTATGGGAGCCAACAGTCGGGGAAAACCAAGAGGGTTTGCTCTATTTGCGGGGCCAACTGGCGTTGGTAAAACTGAGCTAGCCAAGACAATTACTGAACTGCTATTTGGCGATGAGGAGAGTTATATCAGGTTCGATATGTCAGAATTCTCTGCGGAGCATGCCGACCAAAGACTTGTTGGCGCACCACCTGGCTATGTTGGCTATGATCAGGGTGGCGAACTTACTAACGCCATCCGGGAAAAACCTTTCAGCGTTGTATTGTTTGATGAAATTGAAAAGGCTCATCCAAAAATTTTTAGATAAGTTTCTACAGATTTTGGATGATGGTGTGCTGACTAGTGGACGTGGGGACCGTGTCTACTTTTCAGAGGCAATCATAATATTCACCTCTAATCTTGGCATTTCAAAACTTAACCAAGACGGTGTTCGAGTAGCAAATGTCGAACAAAATGACGACTACACCACAATTAAGTCTAACGTTCGATCTGAAATTGAGCGACATTTCAAGATGACACTGGGGCGCCCCGAAATGTTAAATCGGATGGGTGAAAATATTATAGTATTTGATTTCATCCGTGATGAAATTGCCGACGAAATCTATGATAGTATCCTTTCTTCCATTATTAAAAATCTTATGATTCAGGGAACTGAAATCACTTTGACTGAAGAAGTAAGTATAGAG
>JAVLEV010000267.1:0-2424 GCA_031920365.1 Planktomarina sp.
GTTATGTTTGCGGATATCTTACCGTTTCTAAAAACCAGATTTATAGAACGTTTGTACTAGATATCCAGCCCAGCAACACCGGCATAGGGATATAATAAAAGCAAACCACCGGCTGAAGCGACGCAGTAAATACGAGTTAAATTATAAGAAACACACTAAAGATGGTTAGCAAAGACTACTGCTAACCCTACCTCACAAAAACCCTTCGAAAATTATAACGTAGTCGCTAGCCTTTAGCCAAGCGAATTACTATTTAATTAAAAGTCATAATTCATCTTACCAGCCAGAATTTTCTTGGAAAACAGTGCCGACTAATTCTAACTTCGTACATGTATTTATAGACCAAATAGTAGCTCAGAAAAAAACCCCACTGTTGCCAGCAGGGTTTTTATATTTTCGAATAAAAACCCTTATAGACCGGTTGAGACGTCGATCGTGTTACCCTCTTCAAGGGTCACGTAGGCTTTTTTGACGTCTTTGCGCTTTCCCAACATACCACGAAAGCGTTTAGCTTTACCTTTAGTAATGGTTGTGTTGACAGCTTTAACTTTTACATCAAACAAGCTCTCAACAGCTTCCTTTATGGTCGGTTTGTTGCTGTCTATCGCCACTTCAAAAACAACAGCACCATTTTCAGATGCCATCGTTGTTTTTTCAGTGACAATAGGCTTGCGAATTACGTCATAATGTTCTGGTTTCGCGCTCATTTCAAACGGGCCTCCAAAGCTTCCAAACCTGCTTTAGTGATTACCAAGGTATCACGCTTCAGGATATCAAACACATTTGCACCAATCGTTGGCAAGATGTCCAAGCCCTCAATATTACGTGCGGCCTGTGCAAAGTTTTCATTAACAACTGCCCCATCGATGATCAAAGCACGTCTCCAGCCCAGGTTAGAAACCATTTTGGCTAAAGCACTAGTTTTACCATCTGATACGGCAGCATCGATCACAACAAGTTCTCCTGCTTTGGCTTTTGCGGACAGAGCATGCTTCAGGCCCAATGTACGAACCTTTTTAGGCAGATCATGGCCATGGCTGCGAGGCGTCGGTCCTTTATATACTCCACCTCCACGAAAAATCGGTGCAGAACGCGCGCCGTGCCGTGCACCACCAGTCCCTTTTTGACGATAGATTTTTTTGGTAGAGTAACTTACTTCCGACCGCGTCTTTACCTTGTGAGTACCAGCCTGCGCATTGTTACGCTGCCAGCGTACAACACGGTGCAGAATATCAACCCGTGGTTCCAGACCAAACAAAGCCTCGTCCAGATCAATCGAACCAGCTTTGCCGCCGTCTAATTTAATGACATCTAGTTTCATACTTCACCGCCTTCCGCAGGAGCGTCAGCTACTGGAGCTTCAACCGGTACGGCTGCTGTTTTGATTGCTGCTGGAAAAGGGACGCCGTCAGGCAGCTTCTTTTTCATAGCATCTTTAATTGTGACCCAGCCACCCTTGGAACCTGGAACAGCGCCTTTCACCATGATCAATCCACGATCAGCATCAGTGCGAACAACTTCTAGATTTTGAGTTGTTACTTTCGCCGCTCCCATATGACCAGCCATTTTCTTACCCTTAAAAACCTTTCCAGGATCTTGGCACTGGCCAGTAGAACCATGAGAGCGATGACTAATAGAAACACCGTGAGTGGCACGCAGACCTTTAAAGTTCCAACGCTTCATAGCTCCTTGGAAACCTTTGCCGATTGATGTCCCAGACACATCAACCATTTGGCCCTCAAGGAAGTGTTCTGCTGATATTTCAGCACCTACCTCTATTAGGTTTTCGGCAGAGACCCGAAACTCAGCAACTTTTCGCTTGGGCGCAACGTTAGCTTTCGCGAAATGTCCACGCATAGCTTGGCTTGTGCGTTTAGCTTTCGCGGAACCCGCACCCAACTGAACAGCTGAGTAGCCATCCAGATCGGCAGTCCGTTGTGCTACAACCTGCAACCCATCCAAAGACAGAACAGTCACTGGTATCTGTTTTCCATCGTCCATAAACAGTCGGGTCATACCAACTTTTTTTGCAATAACTCCAGAGCGCATTTCTAAACCCCCCTTAAACTGAGATTTGCACATCAACACCGGCGGCGAGGTCGAGCTTCATCAGCGCGTCCACGGTCTGTGGTGTTGGATCAACGATATCCAGCATACGCTTGTGCGTGCGGATTTCAAACTGGTCGCGAGATTTCTTATCAACGTGAGGACCACGCAAAACAGTAAATCTCTCAATTTTATTTGGTAGCGGAATTGGGCCGCGTACCTGTGCACCAGTCCGTTTAGCGGTGTTGACGATCTCTTGTGTGGACGCATCCAGCACACGATGGTCAAACGCCTTCAGACGAATGCGGATATTTTGACTTTGCATTTCGTTACCCCTTTCCAGGGCTTGAAGTGTGTTGATAGGAGGACTGGAAATCC
>JAVLEV010000268.1:0-2406 GCA_031920365.1 Planktomarina sp.
CCAAGACTTTTGCTGCCTTAGCATAAGCATGAGTAGTACCAGATGGATCAAGGTGACCCTCAACTGGATCCCATAAAGCACCTACAAAATTTGTTTCATCCATTAGTGGAAACATTTCCTTAGCTTCAGAAGGTGTAATTAATTCTGTTTCCATGCCTAAACATCGACCACGCGCGTGTGTCATTCGTAAAAAATCCATACGCTCGGGGCTATCCGCCATCATAATGCCACCAGTTAAATGAAGTGAACAGGATTGGCCTGAAATTTCTTCTAACTCTTTATAAAGCCCTACAGTGTAAGCCTGAAGCTTCGCTACATTTGGGTCACCATTTAATGTATGAAAACCACCTGCTGCATGCCAAGATGATCCGCTGGTAAGTTCTGAGCGTTCTATCAGCATCACGTCTTTCCAACCCGCTTTAACCAGGTGGTACAACACTGAGCAGCCAACTACGCCGCCTCCAATTACTATCGCTTTGGCATGAGTTTTCATGAACTATCCTTTTACGTATCTAATTGGTATAGTAATAAAATAAAGGCAAATATAAAAACTTTTAGCATGTATATTCACGACATATTTACGTCGTTATATTTATTTAATTGAATCTATTTAGATTCTTTCCATAGGAATTTTTAGAAAATTTATCTGCACGAAGCTTTAGATCTTCACTGGAAATCCAACAATTTTCAAATGCTGTTATATCAGGGCTTCCAATTTGAAGACCCTGGCGTTTTTCTAATGTACGCACAAAGTTTCCAGCATCTAATAAGCTATCGTGTGTTCCAGTGTCTAACCATGCATAACCGCGGTTCATTTTTTTTAGGGATAAAGCGTCATCACTAAGATAACTAATTAATAAAGAGGTTATTTCTAGTTCATTGCGTTCTGATGGTTTAATATTTTTTGCTCGATTAGATGCTGTTTCATCAAAGAAATATAACCCCACTACTGCATAGTTTGAGGCAGGTTTTTTTGGCTTTTCAATGATTGATTTTACATTACCATTATCATCAAAATCAACAACTCCGTAACGCTCAGGATCTGAAACATGATAACCAAATACACTTGCGCCTTGAGTAGCATTATTTGCAGTGTTTAAAAGTTTGCGTAAGCCGTCACCATGAAAAATATTATCACCTAAAATCATTGCAGATGGAGCGCCGTCCAGAAAATCTTCTGCAAGAATAAATGCTTGCGCTAAGCCGTCTGGTGATGGCTGCACAATATATGTTAATTGAATGCCCCACTGAGAGCCATTACCCATTAAATTCATAAATTGGCCTTGGTCATCTTGCGTGGTGATAATTGCTATTTCCTTAATACCAGCAAGCATTAAAACACTAAGTGGATAATACACCATTGGTTTATCATATATTGGTAAGAGTTGTTTGGAAATTCCCATTGTTATTGGATGAAGGCGTGTACCAGAACCACCAGCTAGTAAAATTCCTTTACGTTTTTTCATTTAAATATCCTATTTTAAATTTAAAAGAACGCGTGATAAACTTTTGCGCCAATTAGGTTGTATAATGCCGTAATCTTTCTCCAAAGATGAACAATTTAAACGAGAGTTTAAAGGTCTAATTGCTAAAGTTGGAAAATCGCTACTAGGTATAGGGTTAACTTTTATCAATATGTGCGATTGAAGGAAAATTTCGGAGGCAAACTCTGCCCAACTACAATTAGGCGTACCTGAAAAATGGTAGATGTCAGTAACGCCATTACCAGCATAAAATGCTAAAGCAATAGTCCATAGAGCATCAGCAATATCAGCTGCCTCTGTGGGTCCACCAATTTGATCGTTAACAATAGATAAGGTTTCACGACTAAGTCCAAGACCTAGCATTGTCTTAACAAAATTCGTGCCGTGAGATGAAAAAACCCAAGATGTTCGTAAAATTACATGTGGGCCACCAGCTGCAGTAACGCCACGTTCGCCATGTAGTTTACTGCGACCATAAGCACTCAAGGGATTGGTTTGGTCATCTGGCTTCCACGCTTTAACACCATTTCCTTTAAATACGTAGTCACTAGAAATATGCAAAAATGGAATATTACGTGCTGCTGCAACGATTGCAATTTGCGCCACTGTTGTTCCATTTATTACTGTTGCTAAATCTTCAGCTTTTTCAGAGCTGTCTACAGCAGTGTAAGCAACTGCGTTGATTATGATATCAGTTTTGGTATTTTCTATGATTTTTATGATTGCTTCTGGATCTGAAAAGTCTGCTATGTCTCGTGCTAATGCCGTAACGTTCGGGCGAGCAGCAAGTTCGCTTGCAACTTGTCCTGTTTTACCAAATACAAGAACTTGCATTAAACTTTACCTAAACGTGTGCCAACACCGTCGCGGCTTTTTAAAGCAGTCCACCAAACTTCATTTGCCAAATACCATGCTACAGTTT
>JAVLEV010000269.1:0-573 GCA_031920365.1 Planktomarina sp.
ATAGTTTAATTGTCGACCCATGGGGTGGGGTAATTTTGGATGCTGGGCAATTGCCGGGACTTCATTTTGCTGAACTTGATTTAGGTGCTGTAGACAAGGCGAGGGGGCGTATGGCATCTTTGGACCACGACCGGCGCTTTGAGGTGAGACAGTATCCTAGGTATGACTAAGTTGATTGAAACACTTTCCGTAAGTTTATTTTCAGAAATATTAGCTCTGGACCAACTATTGCGTAGCCGAATCTCTAAAGGGTTACCAAAAGGCATGGAGTTGTCGCACTTTTCTATACTTAATCATTTGGCGCATGTTGGTGTGGAGCGAACGCCAGCCGACTTGGCAAAATCATTTAACTTAACTCGTGGGGCCATTACCAATACATTGGCTAAACTTGATTGGGCTGGCTATGTTCACATTCGACCAGATTGGGATGATGCGCGACGTAAGCAAATTGTGATCAGTCCGGCGGGGCGAGCTGCTCGAGATCATGCCTTCGCGCAAATTGGCCCAATCCTGGCAAAAGCCACTGGCGCTTCAGGTGCAGAAAACCTCAAAAGTATTTTGCCTATTTTACGT
>JAVLEV010000269.1:583-2391 GCA_031920365.1 Planktomarina sp.
GTGCAAACTTGGCTAAAGAGCCCTAAATTTGCTTAATACTTGCAGTCACATAATTTACGCTAAGGTCACTCGTTGAGAGCGACCAGGTCCATCCTAGTTTGTTGAATACAAAGCCCTTGCGATCAACTGGGTCAAGGCCTGCAGCTGCTAGAAGAGCAAATAACTCATCAGGCGTTATAAACTTATTCCAATCATGAGTGCCTTTAGGTAACCAGCGCATGACCCATTCAGCCCCAATAATAGCAAATAGAAAGCTTTTAGTGTTACGATTTAGGGTTGAGCAAATATGCAGCCCGCCTGGTCTTAATAATTTCTGGCATGCTAAAAGATAGGCCTCGGGGCTGGCTACATGCTCCACCACTTCCATATTTAGGACAGCATCAAACTGCTCGCCAGCTTCTGCTAGACTTTCGGCAGTAGTGTGGCGGTAGTCGATCTGAAGACCAGATTTTTGTGCATGTATTTGTGCCACTGGAATATTTCTGGCCGCCGCATCTGCGCCCACAACTGTCGCTCCGAGCCGCGCCATGGGTTCGCACAATAATCCGCCCCCGCAGCCAATGTCCAAAATACGCAGGCCTTTGAACGGTAAGCCAACCTTAAGATCACAGCCAAACTCTGTTGCAATCTGCTGGGTTATATAGTCCAGCCGACATGGGTTCAGCATATGCAAGGGTTTAAACTTACCTTCAAGATCCCACCATTCCGTTGCCATCGCTTCAAACTTTGCGACCTCTGCGGGATCAATCGTTGATTGGTTGCCTTGCATTCTGATCTCCACATGGATTTAATATAAAAAGCAGAGCACTACTCTGCATTCGTTACATATAGGGCAGGTATGGATAAAGTCGTAGGCCAAAAACGCGCAGCGCAATTTCTTTACCCGCCAATTGAGCCTTTTGATCATCGGACGCTTGATGTTGGTAATGGGCATCACGTTTATGTTGAACAATGTGGCAGACCTGATGGGGTGCCAGTCATAGTGTTGCATGGCGGCCCTGGTGGTGGCTGCAGCCCGTTAATGCGTCGATATTTCGATCCAAGCCATTATAGGATTATTTTATTCGATCAGCGTGGTTGCGGTCGTTCGCGGCCCCATGCGGAGGTAAAGCATAATTCCACTTGGCATTTAGTAGCGGATATAGAGCAAATACGCACAACACTTGGAATCGGTAGTTGGATGATTTTTGGTGGTAGTTGGGGCGCAACACTTGCGTTGATATATGCACAATCTCACGCTTCTGCTGTACGGCATTTAATCTTACGTGGGGTCTTTTTGGGAACACAGGCTGAGTTGGATTGGTTTTATGGCGGTGGTGCGGGGCAGTTTTGGCCAGAGCCATGGGCCCAATTTTCAAATTTAATTCCCCTGGAGGAACGCGGTGATTTAATTGCTGCCTATGGCAGGCGTCTTTTCGGTGCCGATGTAATGGTTGAAACCCGCTACGCCCGGGCGTGGGCTGGCTGGGAAAACGCTCTTGCGTCTATTGAGTCAAATGGCATTTTGGGACATTGTCCTCCGCAATATGCCCGTGCTTTTGCCCGGCTGGAAAACCACTATTTCTCTAACAAGCTATTTTTAGGTCCTGGCCAAGCTATTTTGGACAACACTTCCAAGCTTTCTGATATTTCGGGCCATATTGTACAGGGGCGCTACGATATGATTTGCCCGCCACAAACTGCTTGGCGTTTAGCGCAGGCTTGGCCAAAAGCTCAGTTGCAAATGGTGGCAAAGGCAGGACACGCACTCTCCGACGCTCCAATTAGTGCTGAGTTAGTGAAAACCATGGATAAGTTGCGGGCATAGT
>JAVLEV010000270.1:0-2383 GCA_031920365.1 Planktomarina sp.
GGTATTTATCAAGGTCCATCAAAAATGAAGTCGCATTACCAACCAAAGGTGAAAGGCGATATCAACGCTATCACCGAATTAGTTGAAGCGATGGAAATTGCCAAAAAGCCAATATTCTACACCGGCGGTGGTGTAATCAACTCTGGCCCTGCTGCCAGCCAATTGCTGCGGGAATTAGTTGCAGGCACCAACTTTCCAATTACTTCTACCCTTATGGGCCTCGGCGCTTATCCCGCAAAAGGTGATAATTGGTTGGGTATGTTAGGAATGCATGGCCTTTACGAGGCCAACATGGCCATGCATGACTGCGACTTAATGATCAACATAGGTGCGAGATTTGATGACAGAATTACGGGACGCCTTGATGCCTTTAGCCCCAACTCAACCAAGGCCCATATCGATATTGATCAATCTTCGATAAATAAGGTTATCAATGTTGATATCCCTATTGTGGGTGATGTAGCACATATTTTGGAAGATCTTCTTAAAGTATGGATAGCACGCGGCCGGAAGACTAACTCGGAGAATGTCGAAAGTTGGTGGTCCGAAATTAATGGCTGGCGTAAAGTTCGCTGCCTCGATTACAAACCCGCTACAAAAACGATCAAACCACAATATGCGCTCGAACGTCTTGAGGCTCTGACCAAAGATCATGATCGCTTTATAACCACAGAGGTAGGCCAGCACCAAATGTGGGCAGCCCAGTATTTAGGATTTAACGACCCGAACCGCTGGATGACATCTGGCGGCTTGGGCACAATGGGTTATGGCTTTCCAGCTTCCATCGGCGTGCAAGTTGCGCATCCCGACAGCCTAGTAATCAATGTGGCTGGCGAAGCTAGCTGGTTAATGAACATGCAAGAGATGGGCACTGCCATGCAATATGGCCTGCCAGTAAAGCAGTTTATCTTAAACAACGAGCGCCTTGGTATGGTACGCCAGTGGCAAGAGCTGCTGCACGGTGAGCGCTATTCTCAAAGTTGGTCAGAATCTCTACCCGATTTTGTTAAATTAGCCGAAGCTTTCGGTGCGAAAGGCATCTTATGTTCCGATCCCGCGGATTTGGATGATGCCATTATGGAAATGCTTAAGTATAACGGTCCAGTTATTTTTGATTGTTTAGTTGAGAAGCATGAAAATTGCTTTCCAATGATCCCATCAGGCAAAGCCCATAATGAAATGCTATTGGGTGACTATGCTATAAAGGGCGCCATAGATGCTGCTGGTTCGGTTTTGGTATAAGGAAAAATAAAATGAACTCATTAAATATCACCAAAGGATCATCTTCAAAATCTGCGTACAACCTGCACTCTAGCCATGGAAATGTAATAGAGCGGCACACCTTGGCAGTTGTCGTCGCAAATGAACCAGGGGTTCTAGCCCGAGTAATAGGGCTTTTTTCTGGCCGCGGTTACAACATAGAAAGCCTCACCGTGGCTGAGGTGGATCATGACGGCCACACCAGCCGAATTACCATTGTAACCACTGGAACACCGCAAATTATCGAGCAAATTAAAGCGCAGCTGGGTAGAATAATTCCAGTTTATGAAGTGCATGATCTCACAGTGGAAGGCCCATCTGTAGAACGCGAACTATCCCTGTTCAAAGTTAGTGGTAAAGGCGAAAAACGGGTAGAGGCCCTACGCTTGGCAGATGTTTTTCGAGCAAACGTTGTAGATAGCACCTTGGATAGCTTTACATTTGAAGTAGTAGGGAGCGCAGATAAGATTGACGCTTTTGCCGAATTAATGCGCCCTTTGGGCTTATCAGAGATGGCCCGCACAGGTGTAGCAGCACTTTCGCGCGGTTAAAAATTCATGACCACTAAAGAGCTTTTACATTTATGTGTTAAAATTGACTACTTGCTAGGTATTGGCGTTATAGTCACCTAAGTTTTGTCGCCATGGGCAAAGTTAGGGTCAAAAATACATTGGACAGTTCAAGCAATGGAGACGCTTATGGCAAAAAAATTAGTTGCTACCAATATTTGTTCCGTTCAAGGTCCCGTCGAAACAGCCAACGGCCTGCCAAACGCGCATTACATCGATCCGCAAGTTTTTAATGAGGAATCAGAAGCGATTTTAAAATCAACTTGGGCCGGCTGAGCAGTCGGTTCAGATGTGCCAAAATCAGGCGATGCTAAGCATACCTAACTTAGCATACCACTTCTATTATTGCGAGACAAAGATGGCGAGTTAGGGGTCTTTGATACTATCTGCAGCCACCGCGGAATTCAATTAGTAACTGAAGCTAAAACAATCGAAGGTGCAATACGTTGCCCCTACCATTCTTGGTACTATTCAGCCAAAGTAAAACTCATAAGCACTCCCCATGTAGGTGGTGCGGGCCACAACACCCATCCAAGTATAGTTAAAGACAAACT
>JAVLEV010000271.1:0-738 GCA_031920365.1 Planktomarina sp.
GATCCCGCTAGGCTCCACCAATTTAAAGGGTTAGAGGCGTAGTGCTTACTAACTGTAGAAAAACTGTAGAAAAACTCTGTAGAAAAACTGATTATGCAAAGTTGATTACAGGTTGTTAATCTGTATATGAACAGGCATATAAGGTAAATCATTGGGATTTTGATAGCCCTGAGTAGTTTTAACAGATTCGTGTGCAGTAACTTCTGCAATCTCTTCATCCGTAAATCCTGAATTAGCAAGCATCGTTATCGACAATCCGCGTACTTCGTGAAAGCTGAAAGGCGTTCTTGACTCTCCGCTTGGCAATTTCGGCTGCTGTTCCGACCATTCTGTATCGTATCCGCAAACGTCCCTAACGTCCCTAAATTGCTTGCTAAGAGTATCCGTTAATATTTGGCGCTGATGTTCCTTTACTTTGCTATGTCGATTTATTTGACCTTTGTGGCTCAAAATATAAGGGCATTCGTCATTCTTTTTAGCTAATTTCCTACCCTCATTGATATATGCCCAAAGTTTTGGATGCTCTGCAAAAGCCCAGCCTAATCTTGTTGCACTAGCCGTCCCTTTTTGCGCTTCACTTTTTGACACAATTACCCTTAATTCTTGCCCGATAATGTTCCGTGAAAATCTAAGCGCAGCAAGATCGCCAACTCGTAAGGTAGTGTACAAACCAATGCTCATTGCTATTTGTAACGCAAAAAATCCCATTTTCCCAGCCATTAAATACAGTTCATCAAA
>JAVLEV010000271.1:748-2366 GCA_031920365.1 Planktomarina sp.
CTGTTGATCCGGTGTTAATTCATCCCACCATAATTCAATTGCTTCATGGGTAATTAAAGTTACGTCGGGAAATTTTTCAGCAAAACGCTTTAAATGGTTTTTACGATTTTTCCAACTTGCTTTATCAATATCTTTAGGCGCAAGCTTTTCGTGGTGTTCAAAAAACAACGGAAGATAATGCGCTAATTGTTTAACAGTCGGAATCTGAGAATCGCTATTAAATCCAGCATTTAGTAAAGATGAAAGTTCGACGGCTCTTTGATTGGCCTGTTGAACTGTATTTACTAAAAATGTAAGTTTTTTCCCATTATCTAGCCTACGATATTGCCAATACCCAAACCGCTTTCTAGGGTCTGGGTAAAGATTATCTGCTAGTTGGATGCCGTTAAAATATCGTGGTTTTTTTGGTCGCATGATTTAATCTAGGCGCTTTTCATCAATAATTCAATAGCTGATACAGATTGAATTGGTGCTGTCATAATATCGCGCACTGCAAACTGATGCATATCAACGTATATTTTATCCCCAACAATTTTACCAGGGACGGCATTACTAGCTATCCATGCGCGCCACTCTGACTTGCGTGGCGCTGATCCAGATTCAAAGAATTGCTCGTTAGCTTTTCTGTGTGTGACAAGCTTCATGCTGCACCCTTTTCCATTTCGACTTCATATTCATCAACCCATTCTTCATTAGTCTGATCCTGCACTCTTTGGGTTTCAGTCTTTAGTTTCTTAGTCCGAAAGAAACCTTCATGGTTTGGATGGTAGTGATGAAACAACCTGGCGTAGTAAGCTATGAAATCATTGCTGATCTTAAACTCACCACCGGAAGTTTTCATTGCGGTTTCCCACCTTATTCTGTTGACCACAAGCCATGCGCTTGAATTAGAATGCCCATTAGAAATAAGAGCTAAAGCAAAACGCTCAAACATTTCATAAAAATGTGGATTCTCTTTATGCCATCCCCACCACTTTTCTTTTACACTCATAATCACCTCTTAATATGTAAAACATATCTAATAAAGTTGCTGCAATAAATGCAGTGAAATAAACAGTCATAATCACTTGTGCTAATAATTCCATGATCGCTCCTTTTATTAAGTGGCCCACTTAGTAGCGGCTGGGCCAGACCGCAAGGGGTTTCCTTAAAACGGTATGTCCGAATCGAAACTCTCTTGTTTGCTAGATTCAGGTGGTTTCCCACCAGATTGAGGTGCTGGCGCATCATTGGTCAAAACGTAGCCAATCTTTGCATCAAGGATGGCAATGCTATGTACTGGGCCATTAGTGCTTTCCCAAGTCTTAATCTGACCGCCTGAACCGCTAACCTCTACTACCGAACCCTCGACTAACGCAGACTCATAAAAATCAGATTGCGCGCCAGCTTTAGCGAAAACTACAGCTTCATAGTTTGTCCACTCTTGTGCTTTAGTTTCACGGTTGTAAAACTTTACACCTACTCGAACACCAAACCCTTTGCTTTCGCCAATTTGAAATTGATTAGCCGCTTTATTTAATTTACCTGTTACTGATATGCTCATTTGCGTTTCTCCATTTGCGTTTCAATAGTTGATACAGCAAGCAAAACTTGCTGAGATAGTTTTTCGATGTACTCT
>JAVLEV010000272.1:0-2354 GCA_031920365.1 Planktomarina sp.
GGCGCCGTTGCAAAGAGCAATCTCGTTCACCCAAATGTACAGCCTTACCTTTCCCATCGCCAAATACTTGAATTTCAATGTGGCGGGGCGTAGTAAGATATTTCTCAATATATACTTCATCATTTCCAAAAGCAGCTTTGCCTTCAGATCGTGCAGCACTAAAAGCGGTTGGCATGTCTTCGGCAGAGTTAGCGACTTTCATGCCACGTCCACCACCACCGGCTGTCGCCTTAATAATGACTGGATAGCCAAACTGTTCACCGATCTGCAGAGCGGTCTCAACATCAGGAACGCCACCAGTAGAACCAGGTACGCAAGGCACGCCAAGAGCGCGCATAGTATCTTTAGCACTGATCTTATCACCCATAACTCTGATGTGGTCTGCAGTGGGGCCGATGAAGCTTATGGAATGGTCCTGCAGTGCCTGCACAAAACCGGCATTTTCAGAAAGAAACCCATAGCCAGGGTGAATGGCATCAGCACCGGTAATTTCAGCGGCAGCAATAATTGCTGGAATGCTCAAATAGCTGTCTGTGCTGGCTGGGGGGCCAATGCAAACAGATTCATCTGCCATCCGTACATGCATGGCATCGCTGTCCGCAGTGGAGTGCACAGCTACGCTGGCAATTCCCATTTCACGGGCGGCACGGATCACGCGAAGAGCAATTTCGCCTCGGTTAGCAACAAGGATTTTTTTGAACATTATTCAATAATTACTAGAGGAGAACCGAATTCAACAGCGGCGCTGTCTTCGATCAAAATGCGCGTGACAGTACCAGCGTGTGGCGCTGGAATTTGGTTCATTGTCTTCATGGCTTCAATAATCAAAATAGTATCACCTTCGGAAACTTTAGCGCCTACTGTGATGAAAGCCGGGGTTCCTGGTTCTGCCTGCAGATAGACGGTTCCAACCATTGGAGAGGTCACAGCGCCCGGATGTGATGCTGGATCTTCAATTGCCACGGTGGTAGCAACTGCTGCGGCAGTCGTAGGTACCGCAGCAACTGGAGCGACCATAGCTACTTGGGGGGCCATTTGCACCACGTTTTGCGTTTTTGAAATTCGAACATTTAAGCTGTCATCTTCGCCATAGTGTCGATTTACTTCGATTTCGGTCAGATCTTGTGCACTGAGCAATTCGGCTAATGCTTGAATAAAGACAACGTCATTCTCATTTGGTTTTTTAGTCATATTATCCCTTTTCGCATCTACAAAGCGATTTTTTTATCGCATATATGCCAAGTTTAGTCAAAGTGGAAGAAGATCCTTACTACCTTGCATACAGGATTCTACTGATCACACACAAAAGCTAGCCGAAAGTACTATTTGTAAGGTTAAGTCCTAATCTTCAATAAGAATAAGCCAAGTTTTCTATTTTAACCTCGGTTCATACGATTTTTGATTAACTCATCTACAACCGATGGGTCCGCTAAAGTAGAAGTATCACCCAGAGCCCTAAAATCATCCTCTGCAATTTTACGCAAAATACGGCGCATAATTTTTCCAGAGCGAGTTTTGGGTAGGCCTGGGGCCCACTGGATCAGATCCGGAGAGGCTATTGGGCCAATTTCTTTGCGTACCCAATGACGCAAATCCAAACGCAATTCATCGGATGGCTTCTCGCCGGTCATCAAGGTGACGTAGCAATAGATACCTTGGCCTTTGATAGCATGAGGGTACCCTACTACTGCTGCTTCTGCGACTTTGGGGTGCGCAACCAAAGCGCTTTCCACTTCGGCCGTACCCATCCGATGGCCAGACACGTTGATAACATCGTCCACGCGCCCAGTGATCCAGTAATAGCCATCTTTATCGCGGCGGCAGCCGTCTCCTGTGAAATAATAGCCTTTGTAGTCGCTAAAGTAGGCTGAGATGAACCTGTCATGATCGCCCCAGACAGTGCGCATTTGGCCCGGCCAACTATCCTTAATACACAAAACCCCCTCGGCTTCTATTTCATGGAGTTCGACCCCAGTTTCTGGTTCAAGTATTACTGGTTGGATTCCGAAAAATGGCAGTGTACACGAGCCAGGCTTAGTGTCAGTTGCTCCGGGTAGTGGGGTCAGTAAATGGCCACCAGTTTCGGTTTGCCACCATGTGTCCACAATAGGGGCTTTGCCCTTGCCAACCACTTCATTGTACCAGTTCCAAGCCTCAGGATTAATTGGTTCGCCTACGGTGCCAAGAACTTTGATCGTAGAAAGGTCATATTTTTTAACGAACTCGTTTCCTTGGCCCATTAACGCACGTATAGCTGTGGGTGCGGTATAAAACTGATTGACCTTGTGCTTTTCGCAGATAGCCCAAAAACGCCCTGCATCAGGATATGTTGGCACACCTTCAAACATTAACGT
>JAVLEV010000273.1:0-2316 GCA_031920365.1 Planktomarina sp.
TGCCAAACCGAATAAGTTTCTGCGCTGGTAAATCTCCATCCACCACTAGTTCTGAAAGTGCAGAGCTTACTCCACCGATTAATGAATGCTCTTCTATGATTGCTACACGTGAATAGTTTAGAAAAAGATCCCTTAAAGCCTGAACTGGTAATGGCTTCACCATCGGCAATGAATAGACTGCAGCATTGATTCCCTGGTCGCAAAGCTTTTTTTGAGCGCAAACAACTTCATCAATAATAGTGCCTACCGCTATCAAACAAACATCTTCACCTTTAGAAACCTGTATTGGCAAGCAGATGTTTTGGCTATCAATTGAATGAGCATGAAATTCACTTTCACCCTTTTTACCCATTCTTATGTAAGTAGGTGAAGGGTTTTTAAATACATATGGAAGTATTGCCTCTAATTCTAAAGGGGTAGCTGGACAGAAGATCCGCATGTTGGGGATCGACCGAAGGAATGCTATATCCTCACAGGAATGGTGTGTGGGCCCTAGGCCAGCATAAGAAAGTCCAGCGCCAACAGATACGATCGTAACAGGCAAATTATGATAAGCTATATCTATTCTAATTTGCTCCAAACACCTTGTTGTACAGAAAGGTGCTATTGTGTAAGTGACCGGAAAAAATCCTTGCATAGCCAATCCAGCGGCGACCCCAGTCATATTTTGTTCTGCGACACCACAATTTACAAACCGATCCTTAAATTGCGTTTTAAAAGCGTCAAAGAGCCTATTGCCTATGTCGCCAGAGAGAAGTGTAATGCGTTTATCACTAAAGGCGCATTCACTTAATTTTTTGGCAAATGCATTTCGCATCTAAACTCCGAGCTCTTCTCTTGCTTGCGCAACCTCTGCCATATTCGGTATCCGGTAGTGCCAGTTATTGTCATCTTCCATAAATGAAACCCCTTTTCCTTTTACTGTGTCAGCTATAATTGCTACTGGAACATCACTCCGAATTGACCCAGCGTTTAGAATTTCTAACATGTCGTGACCATTGATATAATGGGTTTCCCAGCCAAACGCTTTCCAACGGTCCACTAACGCAGAACCGTTCATTATCTCGTCCGAACGGCCAGTTGCTTGCCATTTATTATAATCAATAAATACCGTTAAATTATTTAACTTATTCGAAGAGGCAAACATTGCTGCTTCCCAAACAGAACCTTCGTTATTCTCTCCATCAGACAGAAGGGCGTAAACTCTATTTTTAGTGTCTGAGCCTTTTGAGTTTAACTTCATGCCTAATGCTTGCCCTGCAGCTATAGGTAGACCGTGTCCAAGAGATCCTGTCGCTGCTTCGACTCCAGGAACACCTTTTGCGGGTGGATGCTCGGCTAGCATGCTTCCATCAATATTAAATTGTTCTAGGTTTCGTTCATCGAAGAAACCCCGTTTGGACAGAACAGCGTAAAGCGCCATAGCCGCATGGCCTTTAGACATAATAAATATGTCCCTATCTCTATCTTTTGGGTTTGATGGATCTACATTCAGAATATCAAAATAAAGGGCAACAAGAATATCCATACAGGATAGGCAGGACCCTAAATGGGCAGATTTTGCCGCATTACTCATCTTAATAGTGCTAAACCGTAAGGCACTCGCAACGTGGCGTAGCTCTTTCAATCTGATGTGGCTGAAGTTTTTTGGCAAAATCTACTTCCATTTCTTTAAATATTTATTCGGTTAACTTACGGGGTGAACAACAAAGAACAAATATATAGTTAGCCATTTCATGGAAGCCCGTATGTACGACTTCATCATTCATGCAAAACCCAAAAGTATTATAAAAAAACCTACTGCATAATTCTTTCAGTTCGGGTAGCGTCTTACAGTTTACGTGCCCGGCCCGTGATCGAGGTGAGGCAAATTTTTGTGAATTCAAGGTAGGCATTCCAACGATAAATACACCATCCGCAGCCAAACTGGATACAATATTTTTAAAATAGGTACCCTCAACTGCAACTGACATATGTTCAAGAACGTCTAGTGAATAAGCAGCGTCGAATTTTTTAGATAAAATTGGGCCCTTTAGGATGTCATGCTCAAAGCAATCAAAAACCCAGGGTTCACGCATTATGTTTTTAGCATCCTCAATGAAAACAGGATCAAAATCTGTAGCAGTTAATTTTTTTACATGCTGCTGTACTATTCTCGCAGCAAAGGCATCCCCACAGCCGACCTCAAGAACTTCGTCAAAGCCTTCCAGCATTTTTGCCACAAATTTATACCGCGAAAAAAGAAAAGTCATTCTTTTTGGATCATCGTTCCAACTAATCGAAGACGATAGCCCTAGCTGAGCGTTACCCTGTTTT
>JAVLEV010000274.1:0-2301 GCA_031920365.1 Planktomarina sp.
TCCTAGCCCCTAGTATTGGTGTTGGTGATTCATTGGGGTGAGGATTTGTCTGAACAAAAAAGTTAGTACTTAAAATGCACTATTTATATTAACTGATCGTGTTATTTAAATTATTATGCTTGGTTTAGGCTGGTCACGAAGAATAATAATACTTTAAAATGTGAACCAATGTGGGAAAACTAATGCGTATGTACGTTAATGTTGTTGCTTTCAGTTAATTGCCAAATAAAAAATTGTAGTGAGTGATGTCTGATTTAAATACAAAAAATAACAGACTGGGCGCTCTTTATTTAGTTGGAGAAATCGCCATCACATTTTTGTTGGCGAGCATAGTTAAAACTCTTCAACCTAATTTTTCGATATTTTTAATTTTATTTTTTAGGTATTTATTTTGCCTTCCACTGCTGGTCGCTTATGCGATTTACACACGTGGACATGACTTCTTATATATTAAAAATATCAGAGGCTTAATCTTACGAACTGCCTTTGGCTTTATGGGTCTGCTAATGTGGTTTTTAGCAATCTCTAAAATTGATATTAGCCTTGCCACAGCTCTCCTGATGACGATGCCAATTTTTATTACTGGGCTTTCAATTGTAATTGCCAAAGAGCAGGTAGATTTTAAACGCTTAGCATCAGTTTTATTAGGTTTCATTGGAGTTATGGTACTCTTGTTTCCCATAAACCCAGAGCTTAACCTATGGGGGGCTGTATTCGCTCTGATTGGTTCACTTTTTGCTGCTTTAATGTTTGTATATTTACGGATACTGGGCCGTAGCGACCCATCAGTTTCAACAGCTATTTGGTACAACTCTACAGGCTTAATTTTAGCTGGAATCCTTACTAGTTTAGTAGATGGCTTTGAGCCAATTATTAATCTCTCTTACCCTAGCCTGATGTACATTTTTGTAGTCTTTGGTGTTCTAGCTAGTTTTCAGCAATTCTTTCTCGCTCAAAGCCATTTTTATGCGGAGGCGTCTACTCTTGCGCCCCTTCACTACCTATCCATTCCGTTTGGTGTAGGTGTTGGTATACTATTTTTTGGTGAAATTATCACTATAAAATTCTTGATAGGTACTGCTATTATTATAGGCTCGACTTATTATATTCTTCTCCGGGATCGTTTGAAGTAAGTACCGAAGCATTCCCCAATAAGCTCTTCATCTAAAGACTAGGCATCTGTTTATTTATGCAATTTTATAAACCCTGGGCATCAAAAGTAGCCGATGTGGCTAGCTTCTTTGGGGCATTGGTAATCTTATATCAGTCTGTAATATAACGTTTATGAGCGCTTTTCTAAGGGCTTAATAAGTATGGTGATTGAGATTTAAACCGTCTGAGCAGGTTCTGTCTACATCTTGTCACACACTAGATCATAGTAATCTATGATAATGTTTTATGAGTATTGTGAAGTTTTTTATGGAATGGGCAGGGCAACTACATTTCCAAGGCTGATATCGCCATTTGGCAAAACTACCTTTACGGGCTGACCTGGCTCCCAAAAATCTCTATCTATCATCGACTGGCCAACATTTTTTTTGAGGCGTGGTGACCATATCCCAGATGTAATTTGGCCGACTTGTTGATTAGCCGCAAAGACAGGCCAGGGCTGTGAGCACGTCGGGCATGGATCACCACCAAATGTAATACCCCTAATTCCCCGACTTACACCCTCGGCAGCAATTTTTTGTAGGGCTGAACGACCAATGTAATCAATCGAGCCATCCACAACACAAAATTTACCATGACCTATTTCAAACGGATTATTCTCACGGGTCATCTCATTCCCGTATGACAATAAACCTCCCTCTATTCTCTCAATTAGGTTTGGGCATCCTGGTGATATATTAAATGGAAGGCCAGCCTCCCAGACGGTGTCCCAAAGGTCTGAGCCCAAGTGAGCACCCTGTAGATAAATTTCAAAGCCGCCTTGCCGAGAATAACCTGAGCGCGCGATCAACTGGCTCGTGCCTTTGAATTCAATCCAGCCAAACTTAAAAAAACCAATATTTCGTATATTATTCCCAAAAATAGAAGCTAACAAATCTTCTGCTTTTGGCCCTTGGATAGAGAGTGTGTTAACATCTGGTTCGATTATATCGACATCCATGTCGCGCCCAAGCGCTAAACCCATCGCATAGAGCAGGACATCGCTATCAGCGATTGAAAGCCAGAACTGGTCTTCCGCTAGCTTGAGCATGACTGGGTCGTTGATCAGCCCACCTTTTGCATCAATAATAGGAATGTAAAAACAATCACCTATTTTAGCTTTGGCGATGTTGCGAGGGGTCATCCATTGTA
>JAVLEV010000275.1:0-2300 GCA_031920365.1 Planktomarina sp.
GTATACAACGTTAACTCCATTATGGCCTTCATTCCTGAAGACAAGGGCCGGAATACCGGCGATTTCCATTTTCATCACTGCCTCATCAATCGACAGGCATTGAATTTTGTCTTCCACCTCAGCGACTATAAAGGCCTGCGATGTTTCTGGCTCTGCGGCATTTGACGCATCACAGTTAACGTCGATATACGAGGATACACTGGAAAGTTCAACGGGCTGACTGCGATCTTGGTGATGATCCTTCAACTTGCGCTTATATCTGCGCAACTGCTTCTCTATTTTTACTGATGCTGTGTTGAAAGCTAAATAGATTTTATGATTGTGCGCTTTGGCTTGAGCTGTGAGTCCGGTCGATAGGTGGACTCTCACCTCGCAAACATATTCGCTTGAACTTCGAGAAAAAACAATTGCCGCATCTGTGGGCCTTTCAGCGTGTTTTTTTGCTATGACGCCCACAATAGATTTCACATGAGTTTGTAAAGCTGAGCCAATATCGATCTGTCTTCCAGTAATTTGGTAAAGCATTTTATCTCCTTAAAAAGCAGCATCACAATGCAAACTGTAAGTGAACTGGCCATATCAATCATTGCTTACGTACCCATATTGAAACGCAAGCTGCCTAATGCAGTTTGTTTGATTTAGCTGAATTTGATTTAGCTGAATAAGATTACAACATATCACAGGCCTAGTTGGCAAAATATAAGGTCCTATTGTCAACTTAAAACTTATACTTAACCCAAACGAAAGTTTTCACCTAGATACACGCGCTTCACATTTTCATCTTTAATAATTTCTTCTGTGGTGCCACTCATCAGGACTTTACCATCATGTAATATGTAGGCGCGATCAACGATCTCTAAGGTTTCGCGGACGTTGTGATCTGTGATTAATACGCCCAAGCCACGCTTTTTTAGAGCTGACACTAATGTTCTAATTTCACGAACGGCAATCGGATCAACACCAGCAAATGGCTCATCAAGAAGTAAGTATTTTGGATCAGCTGCTAGGCATCGAGCAATCTCAACGCGTCGGCGCTCTCCGCCAGATAGTGACAGCGCTGGCGCGCGACGGAGATGATCAATTGAGAATTCATTAAGTAATTCTTGTAAGCGTTCGCTGCGGCGTTTTTGATCTGGTTCACTTAATTCAAGGACAGCAAGGATATTGCTCTCAACAGTCATACCGCGAAATATTGACGTTTCTTGCGGTAAGTAGCCAATTCCAAGCCGAGCCCTGCGATACATTGGCAAGCGCGTCACGTCACGGCCATCGACAATCACCTTGCCCCCCTCTGGTGTCACTAGGCCTGCGATAGAATAAAAACAGGTGGTTTTCCCAGAACCATTAGGGCCTAATAGCGCCACAACTTCGCCACGATGTAGCTGCATACTCACATCCCGAATCACCAACCTTTTGCGATAACTTTTACGCAGTGATTCAATTTTTAGTCCATCCTGACCTTCTGCCACTTCAAAAGCATTCTTGGCCACTACTTCGACCCTCTGGATAGGGTGGTTCGAACCCGGCCTTCCATCAGGGTGGCACCTGTCTCTAAATTAATACTCATTTTATCGGCAGAAATAGCTCTCTGACCTTGGGTGAGCAAAACTCCACCACTCATTACCAATTGGCGGTTAGTCAAATCATAGTCTGCTGTTTCAGCTTCAGCTGATTCTGTTTGGGTTACAAAGGTCACACCACCGGTGGCGTTTAGCTGGTCTATAGCTCCATCTTCCAGATAGGTGACTGTCACAAGTTCTGCGGCGATGTGGATATCACCTTGTGAAATTACAACGTTACTCTCGAATTGGGCTGATCCATCAAGCTGGCTCACCGTAAGTCTGTCTGCGGTCATTTCAATAGGGGCTTCTGGGTCTGGACTGAAGCCGCCCAAGGATAGACTTGTTTGCGCGTGCGTCGGAATGACAAAACAAAAAGTTGAGATCAGGACTGTAAGGGTCAATATAAAGTGTCTCACAGTGTACCTCGATCAGTTTGGTTTAGGGTAGTATATCAGGTGTACACCGTTTGTGAAAACGATTTGCCCATCATCAGTTGTCATTTGTACAACCATTTTCCCCGCCTTAATAGCTCCTAGTGCTGTCACGCCGTGAAATTCATTGTCTGCTGTAGCAATGCCCCGCTTAAGATCCACTATCAAAACATCAGTTTTCAGCCAAAAATCGGGTTTGGTGGCTATCTGAACGTCTTGTGAGATGACTGCAATTTGTGTGCTTGAATCTAGTGTACCAACGCCTGCTGTTATTTGAGTTGTTCTTGCGTGGTCAGGTGCCATAGTG
>JAVLEV010000276.1:0-2289 GCA_031920365.1 Planktomarina sp.
CGCTTTGGCTCTCATACCCACATCCACAGGAGCAGCCAAGGCTTTGGGTGAAGTTTTACCGGAAATGGCCGGAAAACTGGATGGAACAGCTATTCGTGTGCCCACACCAAATGTGTCTTGTGTGGATCTGACTTTTGAAGCCTCCCGGTCCGTATCTGTGCAAGAGGTGAATGCCACCATCGAAGCCGCAGCCTCTGGATCCATGGTAGGCATCCTTGCATATGACCCGGCCCCAAAGGTGTCCATCGACTTCAACCACACACCACAGTCTTCAATTTTTGCACCAGAGCAGACCAAAGTAGTTGGCGGCACAACTGTGCGAGTACTCTCATGGTACGATAATGAATGGGGGTTTTCTGTGCGTATGGCTGATTTAGCCGCTAAAATGGGTCAGCTTTCCTAGCCAAGTCGCTTTCTCCATCTCCCGCTTGATTGGGCGGGTCCACATCCAATAGTACTAATAATATATAATTACGCGCAGGGGACGGCTTCATCAGGTAGTTTGTCGATAAATAAATTTCTAAATTAGTATAATACATGATATTCTAAAGCCGTCCAAGCAGTTGACTTTGTGCCTAACTTGTGATGTTAGCGCTATCAAATGTAAGCTAGGAACACACATGACATTAAAAGTCGCAATCAATGGGTTCGGCCGTATCGGGCGCAATATACTTAGAGCCATAATCGAGTCTGGTCGTACAGATATCGAAGTGATCGCTATTAATGATTTAGGCTCTGTTAAAAATAATGCTCATTTACTTAAATATGATTCTGTTCACGGCAGATTTCCAGCGGATGTAACCTTTGGCGACGATTATATCGATGTAGGAAAGAGACCAATACGGGTCACCACCATACATAACCCAGTTGACCTTCCGTGGTCTGATGTTGATGTGGTGATGGAGTGCACAGGCATTTTTACATCAAAAGCCGAATGTCAGGCATATCTTGACAATGGCTCATCGCGAGTTTTGATCTCCGCCCCAGGAAAAGGTGTTGATAAAACAATTGTCTATGGCGTAAACCATAACACGTTGACCAGTAACGATTTGATCGTTTCAAACGCTTCCTGTACAACCAATTGTTTAGCACCGGTCGCGAAGGTTCTGCATGAGAATGTCGGTATAAAACGTGGTTTAATGACTACAATTCATAGTTATACTGGTGATCAACCTACTTTAGACCGCGCCCATAGCGATCTTTACCGTGGTCGTGCAGCTGCTTTGTCAATGATCCCCACCACTACAGGAGCCGCCAAAGCTGTAGGTTTGGTGCTTCCCGAGCTGAACGGAAAACTGGACGGTGTAGCAATGCGAGTACCAACGCCAAATGTATCCGCAGTAGATCTAACTTTTGAAGCAGGCCGCCATACAGATATTGCAGAGATCACCGCAATGATGCAGGCCGCAGCAGTGGGGCCATTAAAAGGCGTGTTAGACGTAATTGACGAGCCATTAGTATCCTCTGATTTCAACCACGACCCCCATTCATCAGTTTTTCATGCCGATCAGACCTTAATAATGGGTGGCGATATGGTGCGAGTTTTGTCTTGGTACGACAATGAGTGGGCTTTCTCAAACCGAATGGCAGACACAGCAGTCGCCATGGGTAAATTGATATAAGCGCTCTGCCTTTAACGAGCCTCAACATGAAGGCGGTTATTCAAAGCCGTCTCAACCTCGGAGGTTACAAACTTCGATACATCCCCGCCTAAACGGCAAATCTCCTTGACCAGCTTAGAAGCAATCGCTTGATGTTGAGCTTCAGCCATAAGAAACACAGTTTCTATACTAGCATCGAGCTGGCGGTTCATACCTACCATCTGATACTCATATTCAAAATCTGCTACGGCTCGCAAGCCGCGCAAAATAATACTAGCACCTACATCTCGAGCACAATCAATCAAGAGGTTCTCGAAGGGGTGAACAACAATCTCAGTACCAGTCTCTGCGTTTAACCGACGCGCTTGCATTTTGATCATAGCTACGCGCTCATCCAAGTCAAACAATGGCCCCTTATCGCGATTAATAGCCACGCCGATCACCAAACGATCCACAAGAGCACAGCCACGTCGAATGATATCAATATGACCTAAGGTGATAGGATCAAATGTTCCGGGGTAAAGGCCTATACGCATCTAGTGTTCTCCATTTTCGTAATGCTAACAAGTCACATTTCACCAGAATTGCAAGCCGGTGGTAACGCTAACCCTAAAATAAGCTAGTTCTGTCGCCTAAGCCAAAGCCTCAAGTCGTAATATTTCTGCACGAACCCCAGATAACAGCACCT
>JAVLEV010000277.1:0-2276 GCA_031920365.1 Planktomarina sp.
TTGGATTTATTTTAGTAGTGGTCACTCTGTGGAGTGGAATTAAGTTTGTTCCTCAAAATCAAATCTATCTGATCGAGCGGTTTGGGAAATTTAGATGTATGCAAGAAGCTGGTCTCAACTTTATAATCCCTTTCATAGATCGTGTAGCAGCACGCCGTTCTCTAAAAGAACAGGCCGTGGACGTACCCAGCCAAAGTGCTATTACTAAGGATAATATATCATTAACCGTCGATGGAATTCTATACTTCAGGGTTTTAGATCCTTACAAGGCGACCTATGGGGTTGATAGCTACATCTTCGCAGTCACGCAGCTTGCACAGACGACCATGCGGTCTGAGCTTGGCAAGATGGAGCTAGATAAAACCTTTGAAGAAAGAGACGTCTTGAACACTAATATAGTGACTGCAATAAACCAAGCAGCAACTGTTTGGGGAGTTCAGGTGCTCAGGTATGAAATAAAAGATATTGAGCCTCCACAATCAGTGATGCAGGCAATGGAAGCCCAAATGAAAGCAGAGCGGGTCAAACGAGCTCAAATTCTTGAGTCCGAAGGGGATAGGCAATCTGCTATAAATCGTGCTGAGGGACAAAAAGCCTCGGTGGTGTTGGCAGCAGAAGCAGATAAAGATGAACAAGTGTTAAGGGCTGAAGGCGAAGCCACAGCACTTGTAGCCGTGGCTGATGCTCAAGCAAAAGCATTGATTATGATAGGAAAAGCGGCAGACTCAGAGGCTGGTCAAAAAGCCGTTCAGTTAGAACTTGCTACTAAAGCCATTCATGCCAAAGAAATGATTGCAAGAAAATCTTCCTTAATCATTCTCCCGGACGGCGCCACTGATGCTGGCGCAATGGTTGCGCAGGCCATGGCAATTATTCAAAAAATTTCAGCAGGTGACACAGCTGGGTCAGCGCTTATAGATCCAACGTCCATTAAAATGCCGCGGGTACCTAAAAAATGATTCAGGATTTTTTTCTGATTTCCACCACGCATTGGCTACTGTGGATTGGCATCACTCTTTTGGTTTTAGAGGTGGCCATATTATTCTCCATACTAGAGCCTCATCAAAACGCAGAACATTAGGAAGTTCAAGATGAGACTGCTCTAATCAATACAAAAAACAGTGGTTTGCGTATTAGTGTAAACGATTGGAAAACAAGCGAAAATCACTACCAATCAACATGGGTACGACGTCGCATTGTCATCAATTGATAAAACGCGACTAGAGTTTACATATGGTCCGCATTGGACAGCGCCATAGAAACTGAGTGTTTTCGCTCCGCGTGACCAATACCGAACAGAGATGCCTGCTGACTATCAACTCGGTTGCTGGACTGGTGCTGATTGGCGCGGTGAGTTGGAACGTCTGCCCCAAGACTTAGCATCTGATATGGGCTGGCGGATTTTGCCCGGGGTCTTATCACTGTGCGAGTATGCCGGTGCAACGCCGGAATCGGCAAAACTAGCCGCCGGGGCAGAAAAGCATGCCTCATATATTGTTAGAGATTGCGAAAATAATCGGCTGTTGATCGCCCGCCCGACAAAACAACGTGACGTTACGATTAAACGAGTCTGCCGCGCCCAGAGCTTAGTAAGAACGGTTCTGATGACTGTAGAAGACAGTTTTGCGGCAGTTAGTGTGTCCATGTCTAGAGGGTAAAGGGGCAATGCTCAAAGTCGGTGTTTGCATCGTCTGAGCTCATCTTCCAACCTCGATATCTGGGGTCCTGCGCAAGAATATTTTAACCTATCGTTCTCGGTGGAGCACTATTATGGACACACTACAACAAACGATCACAATCGCCGCTGGGCGCATCACTGCCCCTAGGTGCCAAGCCAAGGCCAAACACTCTCAACAACAGTGCCGCAAGGCTGCTATGCGAGGTAAACGTGTCTGTCGGGCACACGGTGGCAAAAGTACCGGTCCACGCTCTGAACAAGGTCGAGAACGCTGCGCAGCGGCTAAGACCATACACGGGTGGGAAACCCGCCAGAAACGTCAGATACGCGCTGAGAAGTTCCGTGAGATGAAGGCGCTGTTCAACAGCTTAAACTGGTGAAAATAGTAGACCTAAAAACCCTCAAAACAAAACGTTCGTCCGTAATAGTTTTACTAGACGCTCAGGGACTCCTATCGGCAAACGGGGTGTACCACTGGGGTGGAGCATAGCCTGAGAGCACCAAACAACGTTGCCTTAACCCCGCACGCTTATAATTGTTTCGCCCTGAACTGCTTGTTCTTGGGCTAAAATACCATCTTCAACAAGCTTTGAACTTG
>JAVLEV010000278.1:0-2267 GCA_031920365.1 Planktomarina sp.
TTCCAGTTCTGTCCAAATAGATGACAGAATGATCATCTACTATGCGAAGTGCCGAGATCTCACGTGGGGAAATATTCACTCTGCTGTTTGCTGTTGCAGAAGAAACAAAGAAAATGTTCTGCCGTTGGATGAAATTCCGCCGGTCTGAATTGAGTGCTTCGAACTGTTTAGCCATCTTGATCACTTCCATCGACTGTAGTTGAGGGCATGAATATATTGTATCGACTACCGATGACAGTTGGCCCAAGTTTTTGCAATTGCTGCGTTGTAGTATGCAACAGATGGATAACCCTGCGCGTTCCAAATATCCTTCTAGAGTTTAGGACTGTTGACACTTTATTTATTTTGATACTTTCCAGCTTGATGCAACCTCTCTAACATTTGTCTGTGAAATTTATACTATAGGAAACTCGTACAGCATTGGCAAAATTATTGGTTGTACAAGCGCTCGCAAAGGCCAAGTCACACACGAAGAAAGGTGAACTTGCAGGAACGCAAGCACTTTATTCAGCTGTTATAAGCGCATTCTCGAACAACAAGAAGGCACAGCGGGGTCGGACTTCTTTAGGTGGGGGCAAGCATATGAAAAGTCTAATCCAATAGTATTTTCAGACGTGTATCATTTTTGGTGTCAAAAAGTAGCCTATAAGCATAACCACCTACTAGCACCTAATCCGTCATCGGTCTTATAGTTTGAAGATCCAACTTAAACTAATTCGAGTTTTCGTCCAGATAACCAACTCGTACATTAGGCTCTACAAAAAATTTTCTTCTGAAAGTGCCCTGATGAAGGATGCGCTTAAAGCAGGCAGCTGTCGGGCTTGGCGCAATCGAGTGCGATCTTTTGGGGTTCGTCGCGAACATTATAAATAGCCCCGCCTTCCACTGGCGGCGCTGTACAAAACTGCTAAGTTAAACGTATGTCTAAAAAAACCTTGAACAAGGCCAATCTTGCCGATCTTGGCGCTGATCGTCTGGCCGACCTTCTAATAGAGGTTAGCGAGGGCAGTGCAGATATTAAACGCCGTCTGCGGCTCGAACTGAGTCATAATCTCGGTGCAACAGAACTTGCCCATGAAGTCCGCAAACGGCTCGCCTCCCTGCGCAAATCTAAGAGCTTCGTAAGCTGGCGTAAACGGAAAGCGCTGGTCAAAGACCTTGACACACAGGTAGTGATGATCGTCGATAAAATTGCACCAGACGATCCGATAATGGCGTTTGATCTTCTGTGGCAATTTATCGAACTCGCACCATCGCTTTATGAACGCGTAGATGATCGCCGCGGTGATGTTTGTGAGGTTTTCCGGTCTGCAATCCTGCATTTTGAAGATATTGCACCATGCACAGACATTGATGCTGAAACACTTGCCGATCGTGTTTGGACGACAGTTTCTAACAATGGATATGGTGAATGGGACGGGATCATTAGTATTTTGGCACCCACGCTTGGTGAGGCGGGCTTGTCATATCTCAAGGAGCATGTTGAGCGCTTTGCTGAAATACCGCCCTTTGAACCAGAAGTTGAACATGATGCCATTCTGTTCTTGCGAGAATTACGGGGTGGGGCAGATCACTGCGCTGAGCGGAAACAGCACTTTGTTCAAGAAAGCCTACAAGAAATTGCAACAGTAACTGGGGATACCGATGCATATATCGGGCAGTATTCGTCAGGAGATCTACGCAACAAGGTCGTTGCTGCCGAGGTTGCTATGCTCCTGCTTAAAGATAGCAAAGCCAAGGACGCCTTGGTGCTTTTAAGTAATATTGCAGATGGTGGGGACAGTTCTGGTCAAGAACAATGGGATGATGCTTATATCTCGACATTAATGATGCTTGGTCGCCATGATGACGCACAAGCACACCGTTGGCTTTGTTTTGAGAGCAGCCTGAGTGTCAATCACTTACGCGCTTTTCTAAAAGAATTATCCGATTTTGAGGATGTTGAAGCTGAAAATTGCGCCCGCGCCTATGCGCTAACCTATCCTGACGTTTTCCGAGCTCTGCATTTCTGCTTGAAGTGGTCTGATTTATTGACAGCTGCCCAATTGGTCAAGGCACGCGCAGATGAACTGGACGGCGACCACTACGAGTTGCTTACACTGGCAGCTGATGCTCTTAGAGACCGACATCCACTCGCAGCAACATTGCTTTGGCGAGCAATGATTGACTTTGCCCTTATTGAGGGGCGTGCGTCGCGATACGGTCATGTAGCGCATCACCTGAATGATTGTGATGCGGTTGCATTCGAGATCGATACATTTGAAGCG
>JAVLEV010000279.1:0-2263 GCA_031920365.1 Planktomarina sp.
GGTGTCATGGCCCACTGCAATTGCTCTGGCTAATCCCATTGCAAACCAACTTTTTCCAAGACCTCTTGGCGCAAAAACCATGCCGAAACTAGCCGTTGGCATGAAAGTTGAAACCAAAAACTCTTTGGGCGGTATGTCGGCTTTAATAAGATCAGATGCTGACATCAGGTACGGTTCAAGGTGGCGAATAGCCTGAGGTCCATTATTGGCTCCGGCCATCAAAGATTTTATACTTTGCTCAACTTTATTATCCATTAGGCATCTCCCGTTTTAGAATAGAACGAAATGTGCGGTCCAATTCTCGATGATCTAAAGGTGGTTTGCAACATTTGGTATTAATATGTTCGACAGCTTTCCAAGCCTGTTTTGGGTCAAGCCTTTTCAAGATAAATCCAATTCGTGACGCCATTTTGTTGTTTCTTTGTCCTTGCTCAATTGGCTCTAAAAGTTCATTGCGAACATTACTTTTGGGAAAGGGTACACACGGGCTTTGTACGTTATCAGATAAAATAAGTTGCAGTAACTTTGCCGGTATCTTAGCCAGCCTGCCTATCGGCGAAAGGTGGTCCAAATCCCAAATATACTTGCCTCTAGGGGTTATGCTATCTGGCCCAAGAACATATCCTCCAACCCCTCGAACGTCGATCCCGGGGGCTATAGAACTCACTGAGTTTGGAACTTTTAAATCCCCAGTTTCAAAATAAATATGAAATCCGTTGGACGGTGTCTTAACTACAGCTGTTTCGGGAATATTGAGTCTCAGTTTGTGAAATTCAACGAGGCCATCGATACCATTCTTGCGATCTATATCGAGCACGGTGATACCGTTAATCGGGCCACATGGTATGCCATAAGCCGCCTTTGGAAAAGGCGAGAACAGCGTCAATATATCATGCTCGTTATAACTCGCTTTGCCAAATGGATCGGTGACCAAAGGTGCTTTTGTATCTGGATTAACTGGAAATACTTTCCAAATCCGCCGATCGGCCCAACCAGCCGCGGTTTTCATCGTTTCAGAGAACATCCTTTTGTCCTCCTGTGGTTAGCGTCTGATTTTCTTTTTTACTATCGATCCAATTTTCTAAGTCCAAAACGCGCCAGCCCACTGCGTGTGAACCCAGCTTTATTTTAGCTGGAAAGTCGGATTCCTTCGCGAGCGTGTGCAGATGTTTAACTGTGATGCCCAATATCGCGGCAGCCTCTGCGGTTCGGACAATAGTGTGATTAGTAAGTTCTCTGGCTGTACGTAGTGCCGCCATACGACGGTCATTGTTAAATTGGTGATTGGCCATTTTCATGCCCCTATTCTAACGCTAGGGACGTCTATTCAAGGCTCTCCCCAACGCGGTTACGTTGAAGACTTCGCCTCTTGCCACTTATAGAGCCTGTTAATGTGGCCTCCCTGCCGGGAGAGGTAGTCGGTCGCCCATGTCATAGGACTGGAAGAAATTTGACAGTTAGCCGAGGCAATTTTTTCCGCAGTACAGGATGCTGGTTGCCTTAGGTTAGTGTAGGTAACGAGTAACTGAGTGTCAATATGTAGTATTACAAAATATTTTTTTAACTACATGTAGTATACCGTAATATCAGTTTTATATTTAAAGCTCCATTTTTATTTTAGGGGCGTTTATATAATGCGCGGTCCGCGGGCCCTTATATAGGCTCTTACGTCATCCATTGGTTGAGCCTACTCTTTGGCACCACAGATAAGGTTTAACTGTTTAAATAAGCCCGTCAGCGCGCATCCTAGCCTCTACGGCACGCAAGTCTGCCCATATCTGTTTACGAGCCTCAGTGAAGGCCCTAGACCGCCTTCCATGCTTCCAATGTGCAGCCGCTATACGTGCCTTGCCCTCTAGTGTTTTAGGACCTGTGGATAGGCCCCCGTGCAGTCGACAGCGAGCTTTACCAATGAGTGGAGGTTTCTGGCAGGCGGTGCCTTTGCGTGTCTTGGCAGCGCACCGTTGGCCAGGCCAATCAGGGCCAAATCGGAGTGGAATACCCTTTTTGAGGTTGGTGTTTATCATGAGGAAATACTCACATTATCTAGTAGCTAACTTACCATATGAGAGGTTGTATTGCGAGATAAAGCTTGCTTGGTTAGATGGTCTGCTTATTAAAAAACTTCACAAAAACGTTAACATCAGTAAAGCTAAGTTTGAATATGGAAATACCCAATGCGTACATTTATGATTGAGCAGCCCCACTTGAGTGGTCCAATTTGAAAGTTAGTGCATGACTGGCCTTTGGTCCACCGGGATGG
>JAVLEV010000280.1:0-2261 GCA_031920365.1 Planktomarina sp.
GCTTCAATGAAGCCATATCGACGGTTGAGGGAAAGGACAGCTCTGTTGTCCTTATTGATTGTGGCTAACCAGGTATGGTCAGGAAATGTGTTTGCACAATAATCAAGCTGCCAGTCAAACAGATAGACTGCGGCTGCAAAAGCAGGTTTGTCGTTCGCCGGAAACCAACCACCAATTAGGTAATCCTGTTGTCCAACCCTTTTTGACCTATGCCAAAAATACGCTACTGGGCCCTCTACACTGTCTACCACAAAACGTTCTGTGGTAGCTTGAAGCCACCAGTAAAGATGCTCAGTCCAGCTTATCACGTGGTCAGGGTTGGTTGAAATTTTTCGGGCTAAGGGTGAGTTTCGAGCCACAAGAAAGGCAACAGAGTCCGTCAAGTTAACGACCCGCACATTAAGTTCTGTTTCTGAAACAATTGCGTTACGCTGAATTTTTGGTTTTTTAGGCAAGTCAGCAATAGCTTTTGCTACTCGCATTGCTCCATTCCCATCAAGACATTGTGAATGTGCTGTCAGCGCACTACGCAATATTGAAAAGCCTGTGAATGCAAGTGTCATAATTTTTTTTAACGCCTTCACATCTTCTAACTCTGAAAAATTAAGGTGCAGAGCATGTCCTACCTTAATCCAGTCATTTCTTTCACTAGTCTGTGTCTTAGAAATTGGAAAGCTTATGGGAAGTGTGCCTTGCATGATTGCTTCAAAAAGAGAGGTGCTGGAAGGTCCAACAACAATGTCAAAATTAGACCATAAATCGGTGCAACCTTTTTGCCAGTCTAAAACATCGTCTACTTCTGCTAAAAGGTTAGAAGATGTTATCCAAGCGCGAGATTGTGGAGTAGAACAGACCCAGCTCAATTTTAGACCCTGCTCGCGTGCCATAACAACTGCTGCGGAATAGACATGCGACGCTGCAGCAAAATCACCACTACCACCAGCGTGTAAAACTATTTTGCGCGGCCTGACTTTATTAGACCCTACTAGCAGGCTATCAGTTATAAAATAGGATGGACCAAACAAGCAACTCGATAGAGCTGATCTGCCCAATGCAGCGGGGGAATAGTCAATCGCAAGGTCAGCAACCTCACCAATCCCAAGAGCGTCTATCAATGTGACTGACAATCCATTTTCTTGCAGGCCTTTAATCCAACGCGGCGATATACGGTAGCTATCTCCAACTACCTGGCGTGCATCGTACCGGAGAGCAAGGTCTGTAATATCTGCTATATCGCGGACTTCATTATAAGGATTGGTTGCAATACGTTCGATAGGAACGGACAAATCAATAGGAAGAGGCCCAGAGTTTTCATCTAAAACAATTAAAGCCAAAAAGCCTTTCTTTTTAAGTGCACTAGCAAGAACCGAACATCGCTTCAGATGCCCAGCTCCAGACCCCGGGTATAAGTCACAGCGAATAAGTACGACCCCACTCATTTATTTGGCTGCGCCTCAAATAATAGTCTGGCATAGGCCAAGTCTTCCGGCTCATCTATATCAATGGCTTCCCATCTAGGCAGCTGAATGGCCCGTGTGCGTGACGTGAAGGACTGCTTACCCTGCAACCAGGCCTCACGCCGCCCAAAGCTGAATTGAGCCGCATCGTAGTATAACGGAGGTAAATCCTGTGAACGTTTATTAAACATCTCTGGAGACTCCATTGAAACGAACCCATCTTGATCCAGAAAGAGCGCTTGCTGTGGCGGCGTGTCAAACCGACGAACACCAATTACGTAATCCAGAAACGGGTCTGCCATCAAAGTCGTATGCGCATCTCGCAAACGTTCCGGCGCTAGCAAAATGGCAGTCGCCAGAACTAGACACACCACCTCAGCCTCAGGAACAGAATTCTGTATAGCATGAACAATTACTGGCATGATAGGCGTATAGTCATCAGCTAATTCAGTGGGGCGGTTAACCACTTCAGCACCTTCTTTGCTTGCACATTTTGCAATTTCAGGATCTTCAGTTGATACTAGTACTTTGCTGAATACACCACTATCAAGCGCTATCTTAATCGAATGCGCCAAAGCTGGTTTTGAACCAAATTCACTTAAGTTTTTACCAGGAATCCGCTTACTATTCCCTCGCGCAGGAATTACGGCGACGGTAGACACCAGATTTTTATTCATAAGTTTATTTTATTTGAACATTTGCCAAGTTGCAAACTAATGTTCTGATAATCTTGATGTTTTAAAATTAGCATTTATCGAGCTTTTCTGTTAATTGCTAAGAAGTAAAAAACGCATAATATTGGGG
>JAVLEV010000281.1:0-2207 GCA_031920365.1 Planktomarina sp.
CCTTGCCCTATATAGATATTATAGGCACGTTCGCCTAATGGGACGTGTACACAAACACTCATAAATGTCTTCCCAATGTGTTTGACTCGTCGGACCGCTCGGCCAATGCACTTAACAGCCTTTGCGTGGTGTCTGCGATCGAACAATTACCATTTGATGTGACGCTAATATCTGCTAGGTTGTAACTGCTCAAACGATCTTCAAAAATCTTGCTTAATGTTATTTTTGGGTTTGCTGTTCGAAGCAAAGGGCGAGACTCTTTATACCTCACCCGTTCCCATAAAGTTTCTAAATCAACGTTCAAAAATACTGATATTCCTAAGTCGTTGATCAAAGACCTATTTTCGTTAGACATAAACGCACCACCGCCCGTAGACAAAACACAAGGAGGCTCAGCCAACAAACGCTTTATCACCTGAGTTTCGGCTATACGAAAAAAAGCGTCACCATCACGTTCAAATATTTCAGTAATACTTCTATTTGCAGCTACAGAGATCTCATAATCTGAGTCCATGAAGTCAACATTCAAAGCAATAGCCAGGGCCTTACCAACCGTAGTTTTTCCAGAGCCCATCATACCAACCAGAACGACTGTTTTCTTGAGCGACATCTCACTTATTCCACATTTTAAGATTAACTTGCCTTGTATCTTTAATGGCGTGATTGTTACACAAAGGCCATAAGGAATTATAGAATTAAAGGAAAACTCTAAACCATGCTTAACCTAATAAAGTATTTTTTCTACTTATTGATATTGTTAGCGGTCGCATTTGTGGTGTTCGCATACGCTGGCCCAATATTTAGCATCGACTTTTCCACTGATATGAGATTAATTGAACTCCCAATGGACCTGGAAATTGACTAAAATGCGAACGCTAATAGTATTAATATTCTTTCTTTGGACAACTGAACTACCCGCGCAAGTTAATGCCCCCATATCTGCAATTGATTGGCTATCGCAACCGGGCCTTGCACCCCTTAGCGAGGACAACCTAATAAAAAACGATCCTTCCATAGGCGCAATCTTAGATGAGGTTACCGTCATCGAACTAGATTCTTCGGGAAATAAATCTTATGGGCTAATACCAGCTAAAATTTCAGGTATCCCACCAAATTTCTGGACAGATATAGACCCAAACACCTTAAAACAGATCATTGGGTCGTTAGCGAAATCAGGTTTACCAGCAACGAATGACCTTTTACTACGCGCATTGTTAGCAGAAACTATCGGTGGTGAAGCTGTATTAAGTGCACGTGTACAAGCTTTAATTGACAGAGGAGCAGTTCATGCCGCCTATAGTCTTCTAGGTCAGTCCCCAATCAATAATTTGGAAAGTTTTAGCTTATTATCAGAGGCCTCGCTTCTGACAGACAATGTTGAGCAAATGTGTCGCCAACTTAATTCTGCGCGACACCTTTCGAATGATGAAGGCCTACAGGTCTATTGCCATGCACGTGCTGGCTCTTGGGACACCGCAGTTTTAAATTATTTTACCCTAAATACTTTAGGAGCGTTTACACCGACAACTTCGGCTTTGCTAGCAGCGGATCTTGACCCAGAACTGGCCAGTCACCTTGTTTTGTTTCCGGTAGATGCGGCAAAACTGACTGCATTAGAATTCAAGTTGCGCGCCAGCGTTGGCCAACCAGTCTCTACGCGCACTCTTCCACTAAAGTTTGCCCCGTCTGATTTGACTGTATCACATAGTTGGCAACAACAGATCAAAGCGGCAGAGCGATTGAGCGCGTTAGGCAGCCTGCCCGCTATTCAACTTTTACAAAAATATAAATTAGCAAAGTCATCTGACTCAAGTTTGGTGTGGGACCGCATCGTTGCAGTACAAGAGCTTGATCTCGCTCTTGCAGATCCCATTATAGACTCCAGTGAAGAATTACTTATTTTTTGGGAACTAATGAAAGATCGCAAACTTTTATTTGCTTTCGCTCGGGCATGGGCTGAAAAACTGGAAAAATTTGATAAGGCTTCACACGAAGATGAGTACTTGTTCCAAATGCAGGTACTTTCAAGAGCAAACGCTTTTGAATTTAAGTCAACAATGGCGCGCCTGCGCAGTTATAATCCAAAAGTTTTGGCCATGACTTATGAACGTATCATGTTCCTTTTAGACCAAAATATAATTGAGAAAATACCATTTCAGTCAGCCAATATGTTGAGAGGGATGCGGTTAATTTCGGAAGCATTAGAC
>JAVLEV010000282.1:0-2200 GCA_031920365.1 Planktomarina sp.
ATCTCTATACCTCTTGCTTAAGACGAGACACTAGTATGCTTATCCGGTCCCGAACAATTTGTCGGACATTGCCGCCGCGTGGGAGATCCCGCAGTGTCGTTAGTAAGTTACTTCGTGGCAATGCCTGTCGCCCCCATGTCAGGGTTTTCAATACAGATTGAGCAGGCTCGGGCAACACATCTGGAATATGAAAGTCGTTTAAAATTGCCCATACACCAGTCCATAAACGCCCGACGGTCCAGGGATTATAGCCACCACCTCCAAGAACCAATAAGCGTGGTGCCATAGACTTTAATGCTGACACTGTTTGCCAATGTGCATTATTAGATAAAGCTAAACGCGACAATGGATCTTCTAAAACTGCGTCAGCACCACATTGTAACACAATTGCTTGCGGCCGATGTTTTGCTACAGCTGGTAGAACAACCGCTTCAAGGATGGCGCGAAACTCACTGTCGTTTGTGTCTTTCGGTAGAGGAATATTTAACGCTACCCCCCCCGCATCATCCTCTATTGCACCACTAAAAGGCCAGCGTCTTTCTTCGTGCGTAGAAATAAGAAGCATGCCAGAAACTCCCATAAGAGCAGCCTCAACGCCATCACAGTGGTGGGCATCAATATCCACATAGGCAATCCGCTCAAGTCCCTGCCCGAAAAATGCTTTTATTGCCAGTACAGGGTCGTTTAAGTAACAAAAACCACTCGCGCGATCTGGCATGCCATGATGTGTTCCGCCCCCAGGGTTATAAACAATCCCTCCTTCTCTCAGTAACTCTGTTGCTAATAGACTGCCCCCTACGGCAGTTGCTGGGCGCCGAAACATCTCAGAAAACACTGGGTTTGAAACAGTCCCAATATGATGAAGTCTGCGCACTTCATCAGAGACTTGGCCTGTCTGTTCTGCAGCCTGTAGTGCCGCAATATAGTGTGGCTCATGAAAACCTTTTAATGCTGCCAGTTTGGCGCGTGGGCTGGTGCGATATTGCGCCTGTGGCAACCAATTAAGCGCGTCACATAAGTCCATCACAGTGGGCACTCTTGGAATAGAAAGCGGGTGGTTGGCGCCATAACTGGATCCACGATAGATCTGTGACCCAATAAAAAGTGGAGCGGAAAGTTTTCCCATTACAGGCAATCCATCGCAAAAGTGACATGAACATCAGGGTTAGTGCTAGTGCGCCTTTACGTGTCTTGCAAGGCTTACCAAGGCCCATTTATTACGCAGTGTGGGGTTTAAATAGTCTGAGGCGAGCAAGTGTTATAATTCTTTACAGTAGCACGTTTGGACTTAACCCCAAGGTAGAGTGTTGAAATAAGTGTGCAGGCCACCGCTTGATTTATACAAGCATTCCGCGGGCAGCTACTGGGATTACATCGACGATCTCATTTCTTCTTATCGCTACCAGCTGATCAACCATATTAACTGCAACGCAAACATGATTTGGGATTACACGTACAATCTCCCCTACTTTGGGTTTGTTTTGACACCTTGAAAGTTCAAGAAAGCCGTGCTCTTCGGCGAATTTTTCAATTACAGCATTTGGATATTCCAAAAGCCTTCCAAACCCGTCCAAGCCAAACTTATCTGATGTTAAAGTCTTGGAACCGGCATCAAGTATTCCACGATCTGCTGCTCCGCGGCTTACAATGCTTGTAAATACCTGAAAAGCACAGTCCTCAAGCGTTGCCATGCCAGCCTCAATCATCATGCGATCATTAAAAATACAGGTACCAGCTCGATGTTCTGTTGCGCCGTCTAGTTTGCCAATATTTTGCAAATTTGGTGTGCCACCAGTTGACACAATCTTGGCAGACATTCCTATGCTGGCCAGCCCCTTCTTAGTTTCATCCCAGAAATTTTGTGTTAGGGTCCAGCCGTCCAACGGTGGATAAAACAATAACCCAGTAAAATTGAGCATTGGATCTTTTTTGATAATTTTTGCTAGTGCAATGGCTTCAGCTGGCGTCACCACGCCAGCACGTTTTTGGCCAGTATCACATTCAATCATTACATCCATAATGCGCTCGGCCTGATGTGCAGCGTCTGAGTATGCGGCAAGTGAAAATAAGTTATCGGCACATACCTTTAAGCCAACACGCTTTTGCAGTGATGCCAGGCGACCAGACCCGGCGGCCCCCAAAAGGTTTGTTGCAATGATGATATCTTTAATGCCTGCATCAAACATCACTTCGGCTTCTC
>JAVLEV010000283.1:0-2199 GCA_031920365.1 Planktomarina sp.
TGTCATCAATTTGAGTGGCAGAGATCAATTGCTTAAACAAACGTAGCTGATCATCCGTGTCTAAAATAGTGAAATTGCTTTTTAGCCCAACTAATTCGGCATGCCTGCGCAAGATTTTGACACAAATAGAATGGAAGGTTCCCATCCAGGGCATACCTTCAATTTGTCCAATTAAATTGCTAACCCTATTTTTCATCTCACGAGCAGCTTTGTTGGTAAATGTCACGGAAAGTATTTCATTAGGACGCGCCGCGCCAGTATTAAGCAGATGGGCAATTCGAGTGGTCAGGGCCTTAGTTTTGCCAGTACCTGCTCCAGCCAGCATTAAAACTGGCCCTTCCAACTGCTCAACAGCGGCACGCTGCGCAGGGTTAAGACCTTCCATGTAGGGCGCTGAGCGTACCGCCATGGCCATTTGGCTCAAGCTCGGGGATGTGGCAGCCTCAAAGGCATCTGATTCATCAAAACTGTTCATACTTCAACATAGCCCTAATCGACGAAAAGTGAAAGAATTGTTCGTGTTGTGTTCTTATAGTGTGATAAAAAAGTAAACCTAAACAGGTTTTACACTTAAACTTACAATTTGGATGATATAAAAGCTTAAATATGGATCTAGACTCAAAATACCCAGCCATCTCTGACCTACGCTACAAAGCCCAAAAACGAATACCACATTTTGCTTGGGAATACCTCGACAGCGCTACGGGCGATGAAAGCACTTTATATCGTAACCGCACAGCGCTAGATGCAGTCCATTTTGTGCCCCGCGGATTGCGCGGCGAAATCACACCCGAATTAGCAACAACATTCTTAGGTCAAACCTACTCTGCGCCTTTTGGTATTGCGCCTGTGGGCATGTCCGGCCTGATGTGGCCTGGTGCTGAAAAAGCCCTTGCCAGCTTTTCCGCCAAGGCGAAAATCCCTTATGGGATGTCGACCGTTGCCACAGTCACGCCTGAAGATATAGCTCCTCACCTGGGCGATACAGGCTGGTTTCAAATGTATCCACCGCGCGACAAGACTATACGAAATGATATGCTAAAGCGGGTCAAAGACGCTGGCTTCACAACCCTTGTAGTCACAATTGATGTTCCCGCCCAATCTCGGCGTGAACGCCAAATTCGTGGTGGTTTAGTGCAGCCACCCCGCCTGACACCAAGAATTTTGGCACAAGTGGCGCGTTGTCCTGTTTGGGCAATAAAGACTGCACTGAACGGCAAGCCACGAATGAAAATGATTGAAAGCTATGGTAAAGCTGTCATGGAAAGTGTGGCCTCCCTGCCATCCAACAATCATGTAGGATACCTTTTGCGTACAGCACCTGACCATGACTATATAAAGATTTTGCGTGACGCGTGGGACGGACACCTAATTGTCAAAGGTGTGATGTGCCCTGACGATGCTGTTCCCTTGGAGGGATTAGGTGTAGATGCGGCTTGGGTGTCTAACCATGCGGGTCGGCAATTTGCAGGTAGCCCCGGAGCAATAGACATGCTGCCAGCAGTTAGGGCAGCCACAAAATTGCCATTAATTTTTGATAGCGGAATTGAAGGCGGCTTGGATATACTAAGGGCACTTGCCCTTGGGGCAGATTTCGTGATGCTCGGCCGGGCATGGCATTATGCGTTAGGTGCGATTGGAACTAGAGGCCCTAAGCACATGTATGAAATGCTGGTGGATGATTTGAAATCGAACATGATCCAAATAGCAGCCACTGAATTAAATGAATTGCCAAATTTATTACACCGGCCATAAATTTTGTATAAAGCGCTTCAAGTATTTACAAAAAACTTTGAGTGAGCATCAGATACTAGGCTGGTTTTTAAATCTATTTTTCATGTGTTTTATAGTAAATTATTTTTACAGCATTGAAACCCAGCACTATCCACCATTATATGGTTCAAATTCATAATACTGAGAAAATAATTATGGCTGATTTCCAAAAGATTTTGATTGCTAACCGTGGTGAAATCGCCATTAGGGTGATGCGCGCAGCTAATGAATTGGGCAAACGTACCGTTGCAGTTTATGCTGAAGAGGACAAACTTGGCCTGCATCGTTTTAAAGCAGATGAAGCCTATAAAATTGGTGAGGGCCTCGGTCCAGTTGCAGCCTACCTGAGCATTGAAGAAATTCTGCGTGTGGCCAAGGCCTGCGGTGCCGACGCAATACACCCAGGCTATGGGCTGTTGTCTGAAA
>JAVLEV010000284.1:0-2190 GCA_031920365.1 Planktomarina sp.
CCAATTCAACCATTTCAAGCGCTCTGCTCACGCTTTCATCGGTCCCCTTACCCTTTACCTGGAGTGGGAAGGCAATATTTTCTAAAACAGTTTTATGCGGCAATAATCCAAAGTTTTGAAAAACCATCCCCATTTTATTTCGACGGAGTTCAATGAGCTGTTTTGAGTTCATTGCAAGCAAGTCTTGACCGTCAATGAATATATCGCCAGAGGTCGTATCTGTCAGGCGAGAAATGCATCGTAAAAGAGTTGACTTACCTGATCCAGACAACCCCATAACTACCAGTATTTCGCCTTTATATACTTCAAAGGAGGCGTTGTTAACTCCAACAACACAGCCGGCATCTTTGAATGTTTTAGCATCGACATGTCCATTATACTGGGCAAGTAACTTTTTAGCGTTTTCACCAAAAACTTTATAAACTGAGGAACATTTTATGACAGGTTTTGTAGTGCTTGCGGTTGTTGCTTGGGAAGACATATTTAGTTCCTAATGAGCGTCCATATCTTTTGATTGAGCCTTTTGAAGTCAGTTTTATCCAGACGTCCATTCATCAATAAGAAAAAAGTTTAAACGAGTTTAGCTAAAACTCAAAACATCGAAACCTGCAACGCGTTACCGCGTTGCAGGGAATCATTGTACCTTATTCAGTGAAAGGCTTCCAAACGTCTTCGTGAGCTGCCAACCACGCTTTTGCAGCGTCTTGGTGGCTCATTTTGTCAACATCAACCAAGGCTGCCATCTGACCAATATCAGTTGAGGTAAATGAGATTTTGCTGAATGCAGTGTATGCGGCAGGGTGAGTTTTTGGGAACTTGTAGTTCGCCGCTTTCTTCAACCAACCTTTTGGTGAACCACATGCACCGTCTCCACCGTCTCCAACGCGACAGCCTTGGAAAAATTCTGGGAATTCGATAAATACAAAGCCCTCAGCATCCGTAAAATTTGGCGTCCAATTAAAAGTAATGACACCACGGCGCTCTTTTTTAGCAGATTCTAGCTCTGCCCAAAGGGCATCGGCTGAACCCGCGAATTTAACCATGTATTTGTCATCAAGACCTAAGCCAGCTAGGCGTTCTGGCATCTGCGTGCCGTGCCAGCTTTGCGGGCCTTCTAACCAACGGCCTTTGCCACCAGAATCTGCAGTCGCAAATACTTCAGGACAATTAGCTAAAGCTTCCCAATTTGGCAGGCCTGGGCATAAATTATCGTCGATTACATACTGCGGCACGCCCATTTCTTCCAGTGTCATCGCTGCATGTGTACCCGCGTCAATAATCCCACCTTTAGCCATGGCATTATAAAAGGAGACGCCAAAAGTTGACTGCCATACTTCGTGCGAGATAGTTACATCGCCGTTACGAATAGCTTCATAAACTGCTTGAGTGTCGGCAGGGACATATTCAACATTATTTCCCATAGTTTCAAAAATACCGCCAATCACATACGCCATAACAACCTGGCTTGACCAGTTATGTGTTGGAATTACGATAGGCTTACTCGAGTCGGCCGCAATCGCTAGGCTCGAAACAGACGCAAGAGTAAATGACAATGCGGCGGCTGCAAAATTACGTGTAATATTCTTCATTTTTTCCTCCAAGTTAAGGTGACTATGTTGTCACTATTTTAAGCAAACACCTTCTATCAGATAAGACATAAGCTTCCCTTTGCAGATGGGAGGCGGGTCCAATGAACTCAAAAATATTTGCGCCTGTGATTCTTCCGAACCACAGGAGTACAGTGGTATACACTCTGCGGTAATTTTCCTGCTGGTCAAGTTTTTTTCTTACTAATACGATTTTTATAGAGCTTATAAAATAACTACTCACTACACTTAAATGCAGCACCAAAACTCCAGACATTTCGAATTTAACCCAAAGTCGGAAATTATATAAATTTTGTCCGATCTCGAGGTGTAAATTAACTCCATACAAGACATTTTAGCAGCCAAGGAGGCCGATTTATGCGCTACTCAGGTCTAAGGGTTATTAAAGAAGCCCTAACCGGCCACAAGGGCTGGAAGCCAGCTTGGCGAAATGTTGAACCGCAAGCCCATTATGACTACATCGTAATTGGCGGTGGCGGTCATGGGCTTGCTACTGCATATTATTTAGCTCGGAACCATGGTGCTAAAAAAGTTGCTGTTTTAGAAAAAGGCTGGATTGGTGGTGGTAATGTTGGGCGAAACA
>JAVLEV010000285.1:0-2187 GCA_031920365.1 Planktomarina sp.
ATATTACCTGCCAAGGGGTGGTTGTTTGTACTGTCTGTGTTAAATTGAAGCCTATTAAGGAATACAATTATGCGCGATATTAAAATACCTGAGCAACGGCACCCTGAAAAGGCGAAGCGTCCGGATAATCCACAACCCCAAAAACCATCATGGATTCGAGTAAAGGCCCCGGTTGGGAAAGGTTATCAAGAAACACGTAAGATCATGCGAGAGCATAAGCTTGTTACCGTTTGCGAAGAAGCCGGGTGTCCGAATGTAGGGGAATGCTGGAACCAAGGCCATGCTACGATGATGATTATGGGTGATGTGTGTACACGCGCTTGTACTTTTTGCAACATAGCTACTGGCAAGCCGCCTGAAGGTTTGGATGCATTTGAGCCTGGACGAGTTGCTAATGCTGTTAAAAAGCTTGGGTTAAATCATGTAGTGGTAACGTCGGTTGATCGTGATGATATAAAAGATGGTGGTGCGGAACACTTTGCTCAAACTATCCGTGCAATCAGAAAACAGGCGCCAAATACCACAATTGAAATTTTGACTCCGGACTTCATCCGTTGTGATGATAAAGTTTTAGAAACCGTGGTGGCCGCTAAGCCTGATGTGTTTAACCACAATCTTGAAACAGTACCCGGACTTTATCCAGAAGTACGTCCCGGCGCCCGCTATTTTCATTCCTTACGGCTCTTGCAACGGGTTAAAGAGTTGGACCGAACAATGTTTACAAAATCTGGTATTATGGTGGGCCTTGGGGAAGATCGGCAATCTGTTTATCAAGTTATGGACGACATGCGGGCTGCAAATATCGATTTCATCACCATTGGTCAGTATCTTCAGCCTACATTAAAACACCATCGTGTGGATCGTTTTGTAACACCGGGAGAATTTGAGAGCTATGAAAAAGCTGCGAAAGGAAAGGGTTTTTTGATGGTTTCGGCTACACCTCTGACCCGAAGTTCTTATCATGCAGGTGATGACTTTACCAAGATGCAGAAAGCTCGACTGGCCAACGCAGGGTAAGGCTGTTCTGGAAGTTTGGTGGGCAAAAAATATGTACTAATTTTTAAAATAAAATATGGGAGCCTAACAAAAGTTACAGTCACCTTGAGACCATTTTTTTGCTATCTGGATAGGGATTGCTGCTAACCTCAAAAAAATAGTTAGACTTATGTAAACCTAACTTTGCCAATAAAGGGTAAATTTCTGTTTCGTTGGGCAAAGTCAATACCATAGCCTACGACAAATTCATCAGTGATTTCGAACCCTAAGAAGTCAGTCTTTATGTCAACCTCACGACGTGATGGTTTATCAAGCAACGCGATAGTTTTCATACGCTTAGGCTGCCGGCGCATGATGTGCTGTGTGACGTTTTTCATAGTGTGACCGGTGTCTACGATATCCTCTACGATCAACACATCACGGTTCTCTATTGTGCCACGCAAATCTTTCAGAATACGTACCTCGCGCGAGCTTTCCATTCCGTCACCATAGCTGCTCACCTCAAGAAAATCCACTTCAATTGGTAGACTGATCTCGCGTACCAGATCAGCAATAAATACGAATGAGCCACGTAAAAGTCCGATAACTACTAACTTATCCGTATTGAAAAATTCAGTTTCAATATCATGGGCTAATTGTTCAATTCGTGCTGCAATTGACTTAGCCGATATCATATTATCGATAACATATGGTTTTTGTGACATAGTGCCCTCTTGAATTTTCTTCCTGTTTCTAGGACATCTTACTGGAAGAGTCAGCGGGAAATAACATGCCAACCCATAAAGAAACAAAAATTTTACATCATACCGCGAAGCAAATGTACGATTTGGTTGCTGATGTGGCTGCCTATCCGGCCTTTCTACCGTGGTGCGCAGCTGCACGTGTTAAATCTGTTACACCAAATGGTGCTGTGCATGTGATGGAAGCTGATTTGGTGATTTCGTTTAAAGTGTTTAGAGAACGGTTTTGTAGTCGAGTGGTTCTTCACTCTCAAAATAAGTTCATTGATACCGAATATCTTGATGGGCCGTTCAAGCACATGAAATCGACATGGAAGTTTCACGATGTGCCTGGTGGTTGTGCCGTCACTTTTTTCGTAGATTTTGAATTCAAGAATATAATTTTGCAGGGTGTGATCGGTTTAGTGTTCAATGAAGCTATGCAACGAATTGTTAGTGCCTTTGAAACCCG
>JAVLEV010000286.1:0-2185 GCA_031920365.1 Planktomarina sp.
GCACAAGACAGCCCAGCGGGTCCCCCACCAACAATAGCGACCATTTTCCCAGTTGGAGCAGCTCTTAAATAAGGATGGACGTCTTGCATCATCAGTATGTCAGTTGCATGGCGCTGCAGGCGGCCAATTTCAACAGGTTTGCCTTCAGCCAGTTCACGCACACATGCCTGCTCACAAAGTTCTTCGGTCGGGCAAACACGGGCGCACATGCCACCAAGAATATTCATATCAAATATGGTTTTGGCAGCAGCTTCGGGCGTGTTAGTACTAATCTGGCGGATGAACAATGGAATATCAATGTCCGTAGGACATGCCGTTATGCAAGGCGCGTCATGGCAGAAATAACAACGATCTGCTGCCACCTTCACCTCGTGTGGTTTTAGTGGAGCATGCAAGTCTGCAAAATTCTGCGCAAGCTCATCACTACTGAGACGGTCAGCAGCAATGCCTGAAATCATTTGGCTAGTCATAGATTACTCCAACTGGCTAATTTAGATTTTATTATCGCACAGAATTTTTTTTTATCAAATGGTAAAATTTAGAGTGCGTCGTATTTGATACACTGGACCATTCCACAACCATAATATGTTGTAAGGTTGGCCTTTGATTATGAACTAAGCACCACTGCGCAGATCTAAAATTTTCTCTAATTTACTGTCATTCCAAAGATAGCCTGGATAAAGAACCTCATAATGGCTTCTTAAGCTAAACCATCTAATTCTCCAAAGACTCCTTAAGTAATAGTGTTACTGACACTACCGCGAGGAAAACTCCGCCCAAAACCCATAATGGCGGAACACTATGACCTAACAAAAGCTCCCAAGCGAGCACCCAGATTGGTGTCAAATATGTATAAGCCATTACATTCGTCGCGGGCAGATGCATGGATGCAAATTGCAGTAAAACAAATGTAACAGCACTAGCACAAATAGAAACATAAAATATTACAATCCAAACAATCGTTGGGAGACCAATCCAGTCTGTTTCAATAATTTCACGGGCACCCACGATACACAGAATTATTGCACCACTTATTAGTAATCCAAACGTAACCATAAGCGGATTTTCTCCACGATTAAGCAGCCGAAATAGAATTGGCATTAAAGCATGCGCGATACATCCCACAAAAAATATTAACTCACCTCGGCCAATGGAAAATGTCGATAACAACTGGATATCAGCGCGAAAAATAACCCACAAAGCGCCTAAAGCACCAATTATTAGTGCTGCCACAATTCTAAAGCTTACAATCTGACCTAAAATTACAAATCCTGCTATTGCAGAAGCAGCAGGAATAAGTGTGAAAATAGCCACAGTCGAAACCGGTGTGGCTGTTTTTAAACCCTCAAACATTAAGACAAAATATATAGCAAAAACACCACCCAGAACTAAGTAGCGCCATGGAGATTTCAAGGCTGCCCGAGTTATTGACCCTGTTGCTATGGCAATTATTCCAATAACAACCGCAGCCAAAATGAACCGTACAGCGGTCAATGCGATTGGTGAAATATCGTTTGCTATAATCGAACCGAACGAAAATGATCCTGCAACAAGCACAGAAAAGCCTAACATTGCGAGGTGACTTTGAAAATTTCTTGTCACAACAGCCCCTCATCAAATAAATATTTTTTTAAGCCCTCAAAGAAATTTGAATGGTTACCCTCCCATCCAAATCAATATGGCATTTCATCTTGATAGAAGACAGGGCAATTGTCATTAGATCAGAAGTCAGATTCAAGGCGTAGACACAATGCGAAAGTTAGCAGATGAACGAAAGGCCTAGATAGGCTTACTAGTGCTAGTTTTTAGCAACGTACACCAAGAAGACCGCAAGATTGTTGAACACATTTATCTTGACTCAGGATCGAGCTCCAGTGTCCCCAACCAGCTAAATTGGTTAGAGCGCGAAGCTCACGAATTTTGACAATATCTGGCGCCCCACTTGCTACAATATTTTAGAGCAAGATTATAACAGCTCTGCATTACAAGATGCCAAAAGGCTTTATATGTTACTACAAAATACCCTCATTACATAGTCAGCGCTACAGCGCGAGAGGCGACACTGTATTTTGCCGCCTCATAGGATCATAACTGAAACTAGTTTATGGTTGGGTAGCTTTTGCCTGTTCGATCAGGACCTTCACCTTATCTTTTCCCTTACCCCGCACGCGTGCATCCAAAATTT
>JAVLEV010000287.1:0-2181 GCA_031920365.1 Planktomarina sp.
GCTTCAGCTAACAATGCCGAATATGCAAAAAGCCGCCTCAAAAGAGACGGCCTTTGCGATATCGTTGGTTGCGGGAGCTGGGTTAAACTTTGGTCGAACTCGCTATTAATAATAGCTCCTGAACCTATTCGCTAAGCAAGTTCTATCGGTGGAAAGGGGCTTACCAACAGCGGTCCAAAGCCTTTAGTGTATTCAAACTTTGGTTGAATTGATCATAGAGCTAAGGTTTGTGTCAAAGCAATATTTTACTTTTTTGTACGTACCCAAATCCAACAAGGCTTCTATGTTGCATGAATTTCTTTTCTACCTGCCTGATGGAGCGTCGTATAGCCAATTTCCCCCAAGCCTCAGTGGAGTGTACCCATTCAGTGGTCCTCCTGTAGTAGGGACTGCATGCCAAACAGCACCTTAAAAGCTCAATGGACGACCCGCTGGGCCAAGCTTGGTGAGGCTTGCAACGCATCTCAGGGGCTAATAGTCGGCATGGTTTGCAGACAAAGTACAAGCTGGCAGGCCAGCGCCATAGCGTGGGTCTTGTGCGTTGGGTTCAGGGCAAGCTGAAGTGGATTGAAGACAGATACTGGGAGCGGGACTTATGCATGAGGATTAGGTTGCCCGGGGCAAACTGCGTGCATGGCATTTTACCTTAGTCGTTTTGCGTCGTCGCCAGCGGCTATTTCGACCTTGCCACTCTGACTGGTGCGTGTCAGCGATACTTTATGGCATTAGGACAACCCAATAAGTCGATCAACGGCGCTTTATGGATGGGGCTTTCTGGCATCTGTTTCATAGGAGTTTATGTGTGCGTGAAATATGTTGGGACGCGGCTACCAGCTGCGGAAAGCGCTTTCCTTCGGTATGTATTGGGCTTGGTTTTTCTGCTGCCTGTAGCGCGCATCCTTTGGCGTGAAGGTCTGTCACGTAATGTAATCAAGCTGGGGATTGGTCGTGCGTTTCTTCACACATTTGCCGTCACGTTTTGGTTCTACGCTATGGCCCGAATCCCAATGGCAGACGTCTCTGCTATGGGGTATCTTACGCCTGTTTTCGTAACATTGGGGGCAGTTTTCATCCTAGGTGAACGCTTGGCGCTACGACGCGGCCTCGCGATAGTTGTGGCCGTTTTAGGTGTTTTTGTGATCCTACGTCCTGGTTTTAGGGAGGTCTCTATGGGGCATGTAGCGATGTTAGGCACAACACTTTGTTTTGGCGTAAGTTATCTACTGGCTAAACGTTTAACAGATTTAGCCAGCCCTGATATGGTCGTGGCTTTATTGTCTGTTGGAGTTACGATCGGTTTAATTCCACTCACAATTCCGGTGTGGATCACGCCTACAGTCTTTGAAGTGGGGATGTTGTTTGCCGTGGCTATTTTTGCTGTTGCTGGCCATTACTCGATGACGTTTGCTTTTCGATCTGCGCCCCTCACGGTGACGCAACCCGTTAGCTTTTTGCAGCTTATCTGGGCGGTTATGGTGGGATTTTTATTATTTGATGAAAATATCGACAATTTTGTGGTTCTGGGAGCCGTTATTATCATCGGAGCGGTTTTCTACATTACCCTGCGAGAGGCTCAGCTGAAGCAAAGAAATGAAAGGACCGGTCTATGATCGGTTATTAGGTTCTGAGCATAGGACGGGTTAGGTAGCGCATAGCGGATATATTATACGTTACTCGACTGACATGTTTACAGATACTCTTTCTGGCTAAAAATACGTTTCGCGCAAAAGATGTTTAAACAGTTGGCCATATGCAAAAGTGATCATGGATATAAACACGAAGTAGACATATATTGAGCCATGGCTCCAATGATGACTGAAGTGAACGGGGATTATTTTTGGGGTAAGGCTGGTTAAGGTGATTAGGCGATGTTTGGCAAAAAAGATGAAGGTTCCATTAGAAAGGCATTTGAATACAAGGTTAAATTTGTTCACAAGCCTGATCAGTGGCAAGAACCCAATAGTAAATTTAATACAAGATTGAATGAATTAGGCGCAGACGGCTGGGAATTAGTAATTGCGAATGAACATATTGATAGTCGTGGAATATCCGTAGCAACTACGTTCTATTTTAAACGTGAGATAGAAACTGCGCTTCCAAATTGAAAGCCTGCCACTGGAATAGCGCCCTGAAAGTGGCCCACCCACTGGGATACGTATATCCCTATTAAAGGAGGACCAA
>JAVLEV010000288.1:0-2180 GCA_031920365.1 Planktomarina sp.
TGTAATAACTTACCCTGGGCATTCACTACTTCACGAACATTTTATTTAAATTACATAAGCTTATAAACCCTTCTATTCTTAATCGCAGCGGGAGCCTCCCATTGACAGCGTGTGCCCGGCTGCAGAGGCTAACCAGCCCTGAGCAATAATTAATAGCTATTAACTAGATAAAACAGAACCAACAAAACAAAGTTTAGAAGTAGTTTTCCCTTGCGACACCCAGCACCTAGCTTATTATATGCTCATGAGAAAACAGCCATCACCCTTCTGTCCTGTCAACGTAAATACTTGTTTCTCAAATGCATAGCCCTGTGTCCTTGGTGAAGTTACGTTTAGGCCGGGTGGAATGAACCGTGATCAAGAAATTACGAATTTTTTGGTCACAGTTGGCTGGGGTTCAGCCAAGCGCACGCCGCTAGCTGGCGACGCAGGAAGGCGGCGATACGAGCGGCTTGCCGATCCCATTAAGGGCCAAGCAGTTTTGATGGATGCAGACCCTCTGTTGGGTGAGGATATCCAACCTTTTCTAAATATCGCGGCGCACCTTGCGAGCTGTAATCTTTCTTCGCCCAAAATATTTGAAGATAACACTAGCCAAGGGCTAATCTTGATGCAAGATTTTGGTGATGGGCTGCTATTTAATGTCGCCGAAGAATCGCCCAGTCTTGAGCTCGAGCTATACCAGCTCGCACTGGAAGCCTTAGATCGCCTACACAAAAACCCACCACCTCCAAATGTTGGGCAATATATGGCGGCAGAAATGGCCAATGCCGCTGAAACCACGCTTATGTGGTATTGCAGTCCAGACCTCACAGGAAAAATTGGAGCCGTGCTTCAAAAGCAACTCGGCACTCTTGATTGGTCAAGTCCGGTTTTGGTTTTACGTGACTACCACGCGCAAAACTTGATCTACCGAAACGATGGAACAGGCCTCAACAAAATGGGGTTGTTAGATTTTCAGGATGCGCAGCTTGGTCACTCACTTTATGACGCAGCCTCCCTGATTAATGATGCACGCAGGAGCTTAAACCCAACTGTGGCGCAAAAAATTAAGCGAAAACTTGCCGCAAAGTATGTAGGTTCTGACGGTTTTGAATATGCCTTTTCAGCCCTAAGTGCGCAACGCAACTTAAGGATCCTAGCCCTATTTGCGCGCCTTTGCCTGCGCGATGGTAAGTCTGGGTATCTTGATTTAATGCCCCATGTTTGGGATAATCTTTGGCAAGACTTGAGCCACCCACGCCTTATAGGTTTGGCCAGGGTCTGTGCAGATTTGCCACCACCCAGCCCAGAGCTGCGATCTGAATTGAGAGTAAAATGCGTAGACCACCCCACGAACTGATGCTCTTCGCTGCGGGTTTCGGCAGCCGAATGCAGCCCCTTACGGCAAACCTGCCAAAGCCGCTAATCTCCATCGCCGGCCGCAGCCTGCTGGACCGCACACTTGAACTTGCACGGGCGGGCGGTATCTCTAAAATTGTTGTGAACACCCATTACCTTGGCCAAAAAATTCAAGATCATCTGAAAAATCAACCAGTCACTGTAGTACATGAGACAAAGATCTTAGACACCGGCGGCGGTCTAAAAAATGCCTATTCGCACTTCGAAGGTCCAGCAGTATTTACTAGTAATGGTGACGCGATATGGTCTGGGCCCAATCCCTTTAAGGTGCTAGCAAAAAACTGGCAGGATGGCTGCGAAGCTTTGCTTTTATGTGCAGCGGTGGATCAAGTGCAAGGCCGCGCAGAGCCCGGGGACTTCACAGTCACAGAGGACGGCACCGTGACGCGTGGCGGAGATTGGGTTTATCTGGGCGTGCAAATTATCCAGTTAGGCGCAGTAAAAAGCATTACTGCCAAAGCTTATTCACTAAATCTCGTTTGGGATCAGCTTATCGCACGGGGCACCCTGCGCGCGACCACCTATACCGGCCAATGGTGCGACATCGGCAGACCCGAAAACATCGCCTTAGGTGCTAAAGTTTTGGATAGTACAAATGTTTAGCAACCAGAGGTCTCCACGCGTTTTTGGTACCCACTCCGGGCAGGAGTTTCCAGCCAAATTGTTGGAGGGTTTGGATGAGAGGTTGCAGCACAGCCCGCCTGAAGACTGGGCTCGTGTTGAAGTTTACGTCAACACCCGCCGGATGCAGCGGCGATTATCAGAACTTTTCCTTAAGG
>JAVLEV010000289.1:0-2169 GCA_031920365.1 Planktomarina sp.
GTGTTCCTTTACTTTAGACGGTCAGAGACACTTGGGCATCGCTGCCTCACGCATCATACTGCGGGTAAAGTTGCAGTGGCGAGTTGATTCCGCAGTTAGAATTATCTTAAGTATGTATTTTAATGGTGTATATACGTTAGTATTATTTTTAACGAGGTGTGCTGTCAGGACAGTGCACCTATTGCCTGTTTCCTGTCGCTTTTTGGACGGCCACTATTGGCCGGGCCGACGGCGGCGGAAATTATTTGTGCGGGAGGACGTTCTTAAAAGTGATCTAACCGCTCACAATAGCGATCAGAAGTAAAGGCTGATCCTATAAATCTCAAAAATTTGCACCGTTTTACTGCTGCAAAATGAATTTTGAAATTAACAAAAAGAATCATATTTAGCTTGTAATTACCTTTGGGGGGAGTGGATTTAAGTGAATACACGGCGCGACATAACCAACACAAAATCTGTTTGGGTTATTGATGATCATCCACTCTATGGCGATGCTTTAGCTGAGACGTTGACAAGATTGTTTTCTGTCCAGCAATCTAAAATTGGCGGGCTCTATTTTAAGTGGATTGAAACTAATAAACTGGAATTTTTTGCCTGATTTAATTTTTCTTGACCTGAATCTGCCTGATTCTGCAGGTACCTGTGGTTATTTAAAACTAAAAATACGGCTACCTAACGTTCCAATCGTTATCATTTCGGGCCATGCGGATAACCGCGCAATTGCATCCTTTCTCGCGGTGGGTGTGGCAGGCTTCATTCCTAAAATATCCCCTGCGCAATTTTGCAAAATACGCTTCAGGATATCTGGAACGGCAGCATATATATACCTCCTAATTTTCGCATGCCTAAAACCAAGCGCAGCGACAATGATATCACAGAACAGACCGCGCAGAGAATTTCCAGTTTGACACCACAGCAGTCGCGTATCCTGAAATACATAGCCAAGGGAAAACTAAACAAAGAAATCGCTTTTGAAATGTCGATCGCCGAGGCAACGGTAAAAGCCCATATTACAGTAGTGTTGGGAAAGCTGGGTGCAAAAAGCCGGACCCATGCGGCAATGATGGTCAAGGAAACGTCACTGGTCTGAGATTTGTAATAATTCGCTAGCATTGATTTTGGAGATCCCAATGATACGCCCGTCACGCCACCCAAATAATGGAGCCATAGGTCGGCACAAATGCGCCCGCCAGATCATCTAAGGCGAGATTTTCATCAAAACCGCGCACCATAACTTGAGAGATTTTCCTCGTATTTTTGCAAAAATACTTAAACTGAATGCCAAATGTGCGAAGCTGTTGGCTGTTGAAAACCTTAATCTTGATGGTATCATTGGGTTGGCGCCATCGCGTAAATTTGAACTGATAAGTAGTTATAGACAAACCCAAACCCCTACGGGTGTAGCCATGTCCATTCATAGTGTTCGGGGTGCTATTTCATGAAAAAGCCAACCGGCCAATACTCATTAAAGAAGCACTAGCAAAAAAAGACATTTTTGGCAGTGATGGCCCGTACGACGTCCTGCTTTGAGACTATAATATTAGGCATTGCAACCTTAGAGACAAAGCCGAAACGCAACGACGGTAAGATGCCAGAATTGATGATGTTACGGGACGTGGCACTGGCTGAAACGGTAACAAACGCAGATTTTTGGGCTGCGGCGTACCATGACTTACAGCAACCCGTGTTTGCGGCACATTTATATATTTTGAACGTTATAGACGAGGTAAGGGGCACAAAAGCTGAGGGTTTAGCTCAGAAAGTTGCTGCGTCACCGAACTCAATCGAAAGCCTTTTAAATACTGTGCTTGATCTGTCTCAACTTGAGAAATTAAACAGTGATGTGACGATTTGTGATTTTCTACTGTGCGAGATTCTTGATCTGATTGATCATGATTTTCAGCCATTAGCCCCAGAAAAAGGTCTTTGTTTAAAAATTAATTCTGGCGCATTTTGGGTGCGAAGTGATAGAATCTACTTGTGCAGAATTCTCTAAAACCTGATAAAAAATGCAATAAAATATATGAATACAGGCAGGGTGCTTGTCGGGTGAAGGCTGCGTGGGGGGCCGCTTCAGATACAGGTTTGGGACACTGGCATTGGTATCTCTCAATCTGATCAGGTCGATATATTCAAAGAGTTTTTTAAGCTTGAACAGACCAAAGACAA
>JAVLEV010000290.1:0-2164 GCA_031920365.1 Planktomarina sp.
GCGTAGCTATTTGCAAAGCTAGAAGGAATAAGTAATTTACGAGCGGTATATAACAATTATAATATGCTCAGCTAAGAACAAAAGTGTGTTGTCAGAATATTTAACCATTTATTATTTATTAATAATCTCATTTTAGGCAGATTTTAGGCAGATTAAAATTTATAAATTTTTATTTATATAAAATTGTAATTATACAGTACGAGTTAGCTCATTTTTGGTATAGTTTTCCATATAACAATGGTTTTAAATGTGTGTTATGGTAATAATAATAAGTAAAATTGGAAGGGTTTGCACATAATGGATATGGGAATCTCTGGTAAAAGAGCCCTAATTTGTGCATCTTCAAAGGGGTTGGGGCGGGGCTGTGCTGAAGCTTTGGCAGCTGAAGGTGTAAGTTTAGTAATCAATGGACGCAACTCGGAGGTACTTGAAGTTACTGCAGCCGACATTCGCGCTAGTTATGGCGTACCGGTCAAAGCGGTAGCTTGCGATGTCACTACAATTGAGGGTCAGTCGCTAATTTTGGATGCAGCGGGTCAAGTGGATATTTTAGTGACCAATGCTGGGGGCCCGCCCCCTGGCATGTGGTCTGATTGGAATAGAGATGACTTCATTGCGGCTTTAGATGCTAATATGTTAACCCCGATAGCCTTAATGAAAGCCTGTTTGCCAGGCATGATGTCGATTGGTTGGGGCAGAGTTGTAAATATAACTAGTCAATCTGTAAAAGCTCCCATTGCAGTTCTGGGTCTCTCCAATGCTGCGCGTACAGGTTTAACTGGCTACGTTGCAGGTACAGCTCGCCAGGTAGCAGACAAAGGCGTGACAATAAACAATTTGCTACCAGGAATTCATGCAACCGATCGCGCATTATCGCTTGATAGTGCCGTTATGCAGACGCATCGCATCACTATGGAGGAGGCACAAAAGCAACGGCAATCTTCTATTCCCGCGCGTCGTTATGGCACTGCAGAAGAATTTGGGGCGGCCTGCGCATTTTTATGCTCACAGCATGCGGGTTATATCGTTGGACAGAACATCCTGCTGGATGGTGGGGGCACCAACGCTACGATCTAGTGGGACAGTTTTGACTCTCCCCCTTTTGAATAGATCACGTAACGGAAAACTGTTGCTAATTATTCCTATTTCTTTTAGATAAAAAAGAGTTTTTTTGTAAGTTAGGCGCGATCTATTGTCGAAACCAAGGCTTGAAATTCGAAATATTTCGCGTCAATTTAATGCATGTATGGCAGCAGATGATGTTTGCTTAAGTTTGCAATCTGGGCAGGTGACCTGTTTGTTGGGACCATCTGGCTGTGGAAAATCAACCACCCTTCGCATTGTGGCTGGTGTGGAGCGTCAAGACAGTGGTGAGATCCATGTTGACGGTGTTTTAGTTTGCGACGGCACTAGTAGTTTGCCGCCTGAGCACCGCAATATTGGTATGATGTTTCAAGATTTTGCACTATTTCCTCATTTGTCGGTGTTAGAAAATGTTGCTTTTGGTGTGCGTGGTTCTAGGTCACAGCGTAAATTACGTGCTTATAAGATGCTCGAGCGGGTTGATTTGACTGGCTATGGGGCAAAAATGCCCCATGAATTATCTGGTGGAGAGCAGCAGCGGGTGGCTTTAGCGCGTGCAGTAGCGCCGCGTCCAAAGATTATGCTGTTGGACGAGCCTTTTTCTGGGCTTGATGATAGGCTGCGCGATGGTATTCGAGATGAAACCCTGCAGCTTTTACGCGAAGACGGCGCAGCAGTACTGATGGTGACGCATGACCCGGGAGAAGCCATGAAAATGGCGGATGAAATTGCTTTGATGCGTAGCGGTAGGATTGTACAAAAAGGTGCTCCCTATACTATTTATAATTCGCCAACCGATCGAGATGCTGCAGCATTTTTTAGTGACATTAATGTTATGAGTTGCAAAATAAAAAGTTCATTAGCGCAAACCCCCTTTGGTAAGTTTTTTGCTCCTGGGCATTCAGATGGAACAATTCTAGATATAGTGATCCGCCCGCAGCATATACGGATTGATTTCGATCGAGCAGGTCAAGGTCCAGCTCCTACTGATGCGATGGGTCAGGCCGCAAGCGCCACCGTGCATCGTGCACGGTTTTTAGGACAAAACTCATTGGTTGATTTCAAACTGAAGGATGGGCCA
>JAVLEV010000291.1:0-2136 GCA_031920365.1 Planktomarina sp.
CAAAAGTAATGCGCAAACTGATTACAATGCGCAAACGTGATAAAGATGATATTGCTGAAGAAGAGGCCATTCTGGAGATGTATAAAGAAGCCTTGGGAATGTAATTCTGAAAGTAAGTTCAATCGTGACCATACAAACATTAACGTCAAAGATTGCATTTGTGCATAAATCCAAACACTCGAAACGAAAAATGAGAGAATAGTGGTAAAAAAATTAACAAAAAGGTTACATCCAGGTAGCTTGGTCGCATTTATAATTATGGCCTGTGTTATTTTGCCTATCCTTTCAATTTTGTGGGTGGCCCTTTCCGTTGATACCTCACAATGGCAGCACCTGTTAGCTACCGTATTACCACGTTATTTAACCAACAGCCTTACACTTATGTTGGGGGTTGGTTTTATGAGTCTGTGTTTGGGCACATCTTTGGCTTATCTAGTAACACATCTAGACTTTCCGGGCCGGAGAGTTTTGCAATACGCATTGTTTCTACCATTGGCTGTGCCCTCCTTTGTTGCGGCTTATACTTGGGTCGAGGTTTTAGAATATGCAGGACCTTTACAGACCTATTTGCGTGACCTCGCGGGATGGACATCGGCCAGGGCCTATTGGTTTCCAAATATTAGATCGCTCCCGGGCGCAGTTTTGGTACTGTCTTTTACACTTTACCCTTACGTTTATTTGCTTGCGCGTGCTGCGTTTCGAGAATTGCCTGCCAGTGGTCAGGATGTTGCCCGATCGCTGGGGCTCGGACATGCACGGCAGTTTTTGCGTGTGAGCCTGCCACAGGCGCGTCCTGCAATTGCCGCGGGCACCGCAATTGTCATGATGGAAACCCTGAATGATTTTGGCACAGTAGATTATTTCGCAGTGCAGACCCTCACTACTGGTATTTTTTCACTTTGGTTGGAAAGTTATAATCCGGGTGGCGCCGCGCAATTAGCGCTATTGGCCGTGGCAATTGTGGCTGTTTTGCTTTGGGTTGAGAAAATGGGCCGCCGCAAGGCACGCTTCAATAAATCTGGTCGCCAGCTGGCGCGTATCCAACCGCAAACGCTACCAGGAGCTGTTAGTGCGGTGGTGCTGTTATATTGTTTCATACCGATCTTACTTGGGTTTTTGATACCACTGATAATTTTGGTAAAGCCTGCTTTGAGCGATAGTAGCTTGTGGAGCGGATTAGGGCTTTGGCGCGCAACTGGAAATAGTCTGCTTTTAGGCTCCATTAGCGCCGTGTTGGTTGTGGGGCTGTCTGCTGTAATGGTTTTAGGTCTCAAGGGGGGGGAGGGGGCTATGCGCAAGTTTTTGCCAACCTTGACTACATTGGGATATGCGTTTCCAGGGGCTGTACTTGGCCTTGGTATTTTGCTTCCTTTAGCATTATTTGACAATTGGATTGCTGATTTAATTTATTCGTTGTTTGACGTTGATCCGGGACTAATATTTACCGGTAGTATGGGCGCTTTAATTATTGCCTATGTTGTGCGGTTTTTTGCTATTGGCGTCGGTGCCTCGGAAGCTGGTTTGGCTTCTATTTCTACAAATATTCCGTTTGCGGCTCAATCACTGGGCAGCTCTCCAAGTTCATTATTTTTTAAAATTTATCAACCCCTTATGCGTGGTGCCCTCACCTCGGCTTTGGTACTAATTTTTGTGGATACATTAAAGGAGCTACCTGCGACATTGTTGTTACGTCCATTTAACTTTGATACACTGTCCACCCATATATATGGCCAAGCGAGCTTAGAAAACTTTAACGCTGCTGCTCCCGCTGCACTTATGGTGGTGACGCTTTCGCTTGGTGCGATAATTCTTTTGGCAAAAGCACACCGCTAGGGCTTGCATAGATAGAATTTTTGCCCTAACTGCGCTCGAAGTGCCCCTATAGCTCAGCTGGTAGAGCAATTGATTTGTAATCAATAGGTCCGCGGTTCGAGTCCGTGTGGGGGCACCATTTAAATCAATAACTTAGCATACATATTGACGTAACCATCAGTGATTTTTCGCCAAAAAGGTTTCACTTAGGTTTCATTGTTAGCCTGACTTAGTTGCTATTCAGTGCTCATAGACGCCTCAAAACTCACATCTTATTTAAAACTAGTAACTGTTGTTAGGTTTGCCATCTCAGCCTCTGTGAAT
>JAVLEV010000292.1:0-2136 GCA_031920365.1 Planktomarina sp.
CTCCAAGATTGGTTGATAAAAAATGCTCTTCCGAGTTCCGTGATAGGCTTTGATCCTTGGCTCCATACGGTCACACAAATTGAAGGCCTCCGCATTGCCCTCGCTGCGGCAAACATAGCCCTCATAGCCTGCCCCAATGGGGTGGATGCCATTTGGCAAGATCGGCCCACTCCGCCTTCCACGGCCGCATGGTCTCACCCTGAGAGCTTAAGCGGCGAATCTTCGGCAAGCAAAGTAACGCGCCTGGGAAAGGCCATCACAACCCTTGATGCAGATGCAGCTATCATCACACTGCCCGATAGCCTCTGTTGGCTACTCAACATTAGGGGTGGCGATGTCGCCCGCACCCCCATTGTACAATGCTTCGGGGTGCTGTCCGCCTCAGGGGCGATAACATTATTTAGCGATCCTAAAAAGTTACTAGGACTTAGTTTTGATCCTAGTGTGACAGTTCAGAATTGGGAAACATTTGAGACCTATCTACAAAATATAAAAGGTAAAATCCTAATTGACCCCACCTCACTACCTCAGGCAGCACTGGACGCGTTAGCCCTAGGAACTGCTAAAATTTTTAGAGCCAATGACCCCTGTGCTCTACCAAAGGCCTGCAAAAATAAGGTCGAACTCAATGGTAGTCGTGCAGCGCATCTTCGTGATGGGGTCGCCATGGTAAATTTTTTGGCATGGTTTGATGCAGCAGATCAATCCTCGTTAAGCGAGATTGATATTGTGACCCACCTTGAAAGCTTTCGCGCTGCGACAAACCTACTGCATGAGATAAGCTTTGACACCATTAGTGGTAGTGGCCCACATGGCGCCGTGGTGCATTATCGCGTAACAGAAAACACCAATAGAAAACTGGACACCGACAGCCTCCTGTTAGTGGATAGTGGTGGGCAATATCGCGATGGCACAACTGATATCACCCGCACCCTGCCCTTAGGCAGCCCAACGGTTGAAATGCGCCAAGCTTTTACCCAAGTGCTACAAGGCATGATCGCAATCTCGAAAGTGCGTTTTCCCAAGGGACTGACTGGGCGAGATCTCGATTCTCTGGCCAGAGTACCACTCTGGGCTGCGGGTAAGGACTATGACCACGGCACCGGGCACGGAGTCGGCAGCTTTTTATCAGTACATGAAGGGCCACAACGGCTATCACGGGCCACAGATGTGGCGCTTGACGTCGGTATGATTTTATCAAATGAGCCAGGCTATTACCGTGCGGGAGCCTATGGAGTTCGAATTGAAAATCTTATTGTGGTAAAATTAGCTCCACAACTACCCAGCGGCGATGCTCGCGCAATGTTTGAGTTTGAAACAATTACCCTCGCACCAATTGACCTGCGGTTGATTGATGCTGGCATGCTCAGTCAACAAGAAAAAAACTGGCTCAATTCATATCATAAGACTGTTTATAACAAATTACTTCCCCTACTAAACGCAGCCACAGCCCAATGGCTAGCTCAGGCCACAGCTAAGATTTGTACCTGACGTCAGATAGTGGAGAGTTAAGATATCATGACACAAAAAATTAAAATTTGAGCCCTTGCGGGTACTTGGGCTATCCGAACAGCAGGGGAAGTAATAGTGGAGACCCGTTACGCATTGGAATTAATTGAGGGGCAGACTTTACCAGAAATTTATTTCCCACGCGACGATATTGCTATGGCATTCTTGGACTATACCCAAAAAACTACCCATTGCCCCCAAAAAGGTGATGCACGCCACTTCTCAATTATAACAAAAAATGATCCTATTGAAAACGCGGCCTAGAGTTATGAAACACCAGTAAAAAAAATGCAGAAAATTAAGCTACATTTAGCGTTTTATCCGAATGAAAAGATCACAATAGAACATCTAGAATAAATGTTAAAAATAATTCTTAGAATTACTTTGATAGGTTTGGCATCTTGCTTAAATAACAATCTAACTAGGAGTTGATCAGTTTGTCCCTTAGCCGTGTACGTTAGTAACTGGCAAAAGCTTTATTCTTAACTAATGCGAGGTGGCTTAACAGATCTTAAAAAGATGCCGAGTAAACCTATGGTTGCCACAATCATATTCCAAAAGTTTTATTCTCTGCTAGTCCCATATATTTGGCACTCTTTGAAAGAATTAAGAGATTACTAGAATAAG
>JAVLEV010000293.1:0-2123 GCA_031920365.1 Planktomarina sp.
TTGAGGTTCCTATGAATGGTGCTGTCTATTTTGCAGATATCGCAGGAGGGCAAAAAACTGGAATTTTTTATGACCAGCGTCCTAACCATAGTTTTGTCCAAAAGCTGTCGGCTGGAAAAAAGGTTTTGGATGTATTTTCCCATGTTGGTGGCTTTGGGCTTGCAGCAATGGCTGTTGATGCGGCTGAGGTCACCTGTGTTGATAGCTCGCAACCAGCTTTGGATTTAGCAGTTCTTGGAGCTTTGGCCACTAGATCTGATGTGCCGTTTGAAATTTTTAAGGGTGACGCTTTTAACATTATGATGAATATGGCTTCAAAGGGCAAAATCTTCGATATAGTTATCTGTGATCCCCCAGCATTTGCACCACAGAAAGCTTCTCGCGAGGCTGGTTTGCGCGCTTATGAGCGGGTTGCCCGCTTGGCCAGTAATTTGGTTGCGGATGGCGGTTATTTGACCCTTTGTTCATGTTCACATGCAGTGGACATCGAACGGTTTCGATCGGCTTGTATACGTGGAATAGGTCGCGCAGGACGTCAGGCTCAACTTATCCATACCGGTGGTGCGGGGCCTGACCATCCGCATCATATGTCTCTGGCTGAGTCGAGCTACCTTAAGACCCTCGTATTTCGCATGCAATAATGCGAGCTGTTTTTGACACATGCGTTTTGGTGCCAACCTTCCTTCGTGCCGTGCTGCTTACATGTGCTGCAACGTGCAATGTTGAATTTATTGTATCCCCACGCATTCTTGAAGAATGGGCGCGGGTAGCAAAAACACCCCTCCAGCGACTGGAGTCAGAAATTGCAGTGGCACAGTTCAGGGAAAAATTTTCGATTGCAATCCGACCTGATCCCTTATTATTGGCGCAGTTTTGGTTACCTGATCCTGATGATATTCACATTTTAGCCCTCGCTGTGAACCAGCACGCCGATGTGATTGTAACTCATAATAAAAAGGATTTTCCGCAGGGTGAATTGCGTAGTTATGGGATTGATCGTATGGATCCAGATGCCTTTTTACGCCGACTTCTTAAACAGCACGGTGCCGAAATAGTGTCGGTGACGAAGCCAATTTTAGCTGAAGCTCGCAATCAGCACGTTGGCCTTAGTGCATCTAATATTTGGCGCAAAGCCTGGCTGCCACAGTTTGGGCGGATGATCGAAAAACTATGAAATAGTGCTTGTCCAGCGTTTTTCGTTTACTTCAATAGCTTGTATTCGATCTTTAGTTTTAGGGTGGCTGAGAAACCAAGCTGGAGCCGTGCCGGCGCTTCCAGTAAGGTTGTTTAGTTTTACGAAAAGGCTTTTTTGGGGGGCAACGCCAAGTCCAGCTTTGATCATCAAAGCCGTAGCATACGCATCAGCCTCAAACTCATCCTTTCGTGACATGCGTGCGGCCACCATATTAATTACTATGTTGGCAACCCATGGACCTACCAAAGGAATGAAACGATTTAATGTTACTGATAAAACGGTTCGTACAGCATTTTGCCCAGAGAAATCTATCATTCGACGTTTTGTGTGGCCAAGGGCAACATGGCCTAATTCATGTGCAATCACCGAACTTATCTCAGAAGCGGTCACCTCACCGGAACTAAACTTTTCCAAGAACCCCCGTGTAATATAAATTTGACCATCTGGGGCCGCTAATCCGTTAATTGGAGCGATGTCGTAGACATTAACTTCCATGCGTTTGAGATCAAGCGCATTGGCTAGCAGCATAAAGCTCTTCTCCAAGGCTTTATTGTCTAAGGGTTTGGACTGTGAGGCTAGGGTACGTTTGGTTTTGTTGGCGGATATTAGGTAGCTTACGAGTCCCACAATCACCGCAAAACCTATTGGTAAAATAAATTGCATAGCTTTTGTATGCCGTAGGTGAGGCGGCCTTTCAATGAGTGAGTGAAGCAAATTTAATTTATTGAATATTTTTGTTCAAAGTTCTTAAAAAAAATTACTTCGACAGCAATTTACGTTAGTAAACTCATTCCTTTAGAAATCCCATCTAGTGTCATGGGTACCATGCGGTTTTCAAAGATTTTTTGGACCATACCAACCGACTGAGTATAGGGCCAGTATTTCTCAGGTACTGGATTTAACCAAAGTGAGTGTTTCCACTGTTGAT
>JAVLEV010000294.1:0-2123 GCA_031920365.1 Planktomarina sp.
CTAAGTTTCAAGAATGCGGCCCCAGACTGGTGCAGAACAATGAAATCTTCAATTTTAACACAGATTTGATCGGCAGCTAAGGAATCTGCGTGGATATCTCGCGCAGCTGGTGGATCGGAGATCAGGCCCCTCCGCTTGATATGATATCAGCCATGCAACACGCCCATGTTCATATCCAGACCAATATGTAAATGCTCGCCCCCGGCGTCTCGATGCGCTGCCTTTCGCAAAACGGACACTGCTTACATGACCACTACCAAGTGCAAAAATACGGCTGCATGATGCATGGAATCGGTCTATTCGATGAATGGAACTTGATAGATGGCACGTTCGAATATGAGCTTGCGGCTGGCATGGTGCTCTGTGTCAAAGCGCTGGCGTCACCCGAGGGTAGCGCTTTCGACATCAACCTAGAAGACCAAATCTTGATCACCGAAGACGGGTTCAAGAACCTGACCACCTATAAGTTTGATAGGGTTTTGATGGGGGAAGGTAATATTATTACTATAAGGAAAACTCACAAAAAAAGGCACGACCGCAGTCGCGCCTTTTAACTTGGACCTAAATTCAGAGTTATTTGCGTGCGGCGCCAACGAAGCCCCAAACAGCGGGCAAAAGTAAAGCGGCCAAGGCCAGTTTCACCAAATCGCCTATAAGGAACGGAGTCAGGCCCCAAGTGAAAATTGGCGCATCAATGCCATAAAGCACAGCCAACCAGACCAAACCCGGCACGTAAATCAAGACATTGCCCAAAACCATCGCCAGGGCCATTTTACCAATGGAGCGGTCCCAGCCTTGGCGGGCTAAGTAGCCCAAGGCCAAAACAGCCAAAACATAGCCCACCAAATAGCCGCCAGTGCCACCCCTCATATAGGCCATGCCAAACGTCTCAGCGCTAGAGCCTGCGAAAACGTCAAAGCCCAAAGCGCCGATCAGCAAGTAGCCGATGATGGTCGTCAGACCCAAGCGCATGCCATAAGCAGCGCCAATGCTCAGTACGGCAAAGGTTCCCATGGTCATTGGAACTGGGATCATTGGAATTTTGATCTTCGCAGCCACGGCCAAAGCGGCAATACCAGCAATAACCAACATGATTTGTTTGACCCGCATCGCCTGCCCAGTCAGAGGCAAGATTGCTTCTACAAGAACGCTATTATGTGTGGTGGTGGTCATGTTTAAAGTCCCTTATTCAACTTATCTCGCAACGTTTAGCCTTTGCAGATAGGGTATTACAAGCACTCAAAGCGTAAGTTTGCGGTAACTACTCTGCATTTCGTAGTCTTTTCGCGGTCCCTTAACCTTCCAGAGCGACGTCCAGACAGGCCATTGCGTGAATTTATAGGAAACTGCGTAACTATCAGGATCACAAAAGTGCCGGGCCTGTGGTGCGGTATGGGCCAAATCAATCCAGTGAAAAAACCGCCCATCATCAAAATACACATCCACCCCCTCTGAAGTGGCATCCCAGCGATAACGGCGGGTGCTCGACAGGGTTTGCCCATTTGGCAGCACGATCTGCCCAGTTTCCTGATACCACCCGCCGGACACCTCACAACGACCTGTAAATATAAGCTTAGCATCTTGGGTGCGATCAATGATTTGACGCGAAATAGCCCAAAGAGAGTCGGTGAAATCTCCCATTTTCAGGGGCATAGCTCCTTGATAACTATCCTGAGAACTCACTCGCCTGATACCCTATCTCTCATCACAGCAAGTCCAGCGGTGACAGCTTTTACAAGGGAGCATAGCATAAATGGCGCAGGCCTCAATCAAACTTAGATTTTGAACCCAGATTGATCATCTCCAGCCACCCCCGTATGCTTGAATCTCAAAGGCCAGCAGTCTATGAGGCGGGCAACCGTTCCCCAATCCAAAAGGCCTTGATCTCATGATCGAACGTTACTCCCGTCCTGAAATGGTAGATATTTGGTCTGCCAAAACCAAATTCCGCATTTGGTATGAGATTGAAGCTCATGCCTGCGACGCACAGGCGAAACTTGGCGTGATCCCACAGGCCAGCGCAGATGCAGTTTGGAAAGCCAAAGACGTTGAATTTGACGTGGCCAAAATTGACGCAATTGAAGCCGTCACAAAACATGACGTCATCGCATTCTTGACCCACT
>JAVLEV010000295.1:0-2116 GCA_031920365.1 Planktomarina sp.
ATGGTGCTGCAACCATGGACCACATGGAACAAGAGCAAGAGCGCGGTATTACTATCACGTCAGCTGCGACTACGACGTTTTGGGAGCGCACGGAAAATGGTGTTGACGCTGAGGGGCCTAAGCACCGCTTTAACATTATTGACACTCCTGGTCACGTAGACTTTACAATTGAGGTAGAGCGCTCTCTCGCAGTTCTTGACGGTGCGGTTTGTGTATTGGATGGTAACGCTGGAGTTGAGCCGCAAACGGAGACAGTTTGGCGTCAGGCTGATCGTTACAAAGTGCCACGCATGGTTTTTGTAAATAAAATGGATAAAACTGGGGCTGATTTTTTTAATTGCGTTGCAATGATCGAAGACCGGACCGGCGCGAGTGCTATCCCAATTTCTTTTCCTATTGGCGCTGAAACCGAGCTTGAGGGTCTGGTTGACCTTGTTACTATGGAGGAATGGTTGTGGCAGGGAGAAGATCTAGGGGCTTCTTGGATAAAAGCACCAATACGTGAAAGTTTGCAGGACTCAGCTGCTAAATGGCGCAGTAAACTGGTAGAGGCGGCAGTAGATCAAGACGACGATGCGATGATGGAGTATTTGGAAGGCAATGAGCCTGATATTGCAACTTTGCGCAAACTGATCCGTAAGGCTACTTTATCCATGGCGTTTGTGCCTGTGCTTGGCGGATCGGCATTTAAAAATAAGGCCGTTCAACCTTTGTTGAATGCTGTTATTGATTATTTACCGAGCCCGCTAGACGTTGTCGACTACATGGGATTTAAGCCCGGGGATGATACAGAAACCCGAGACCAAGCCCGTCGCGCGGATGATGATATGCCATTTTCTGCGCTTGCGTTCAAAATTTGGAATGACCCATTTGTTGGGTCTCTGACGTTTACTCGGATTTATTCCGGTAAACTTGAAAAGGGCGATAATTTTTTAAATTCGACTAAAGGTAAAAAAGAACGCGTTGGTCGCATGATGATTATGCACTCTAATGACCGCGATGAAATCTCCGAAGCATTTTCTGGCGACATAATTGCGCTTGGTGGCTTAAAAGAGACGACTACGGGTGACACGCTTTGTGCTGTGAACGCTCCGGTTGTTTTGGAGACGATGACATTTCCAGTACCGGTAATCGAAATTGCTATTGAGCCGAAAACCAAGGGCGACCAGGAGAAAATGGGCTTGGCTCTGCAGCGCTTGTCTGCTGAGGACCCGTCTTTCCGTGTTGAAACTGATATCGAGTCGGGTCAGACAATAATGAAAGGTATGGGCGAACTGCACCTTGATATTCTTGTGGACCGAATGCGTCGAGAATTTAAAGTTGAGGCCAACATCGGCGCACCTCAAGTTGCTTACCGCGAAACAATTGGACATGAAGTTACCCACTCTTATACCCACAAGAAGCAATCTGGTGGTTCTGGTCAGTATGCTGAAGTTAAAATGGTTATATCGCCAACCGTTCCCGGCGAGGGCTATTCGTTTGAGTCACGTGTCGTTGGCGGATCTGTTCCTAAAGAATACATTCCAGGTGTTGAAAAGGGTATACGGTCGGTCATGGACAGTGGTCCGTTGGCGGGTTTCCCAGTGATCGACTTCAAGGTCGCCTTGCTGGAGGGTAAATATCATGATGTCGACTCATCAGTTTTGGCTTTTGAAATTGCGGGTCGCATGTGCATGAGAGAGGGTATGCGCCTAGCTGGTGCAAAGCTACTTGAGCCGATCATGAAGGTAGAAGTAATCACGCCTGACGAGTATACTGGTGGCATTATTGGGGATCTGACATCCCGACGTGGGCAAGTACAAGGTCAAGATAGTCGTGGAAACGCAATTGCTATTGATGTTTTTGTACCGTTAGCCAATATGTTCGGCTACATTAATACCCTGCGCTCTATGTCTTCGGGCCGCGCAAACTTCTCGATGCAGTTCGACCATTATGAAGCTGTGCCGTCGAATATATCTGAAGAGATCCAAGCTAAGTTTGCATAAACGTGGTGGGCCGCTGGCCCACCCTACACCAACCCGTAGGGTGGGCGCTTTGCCCACCGCCACGAAAAAAAGAGGAGCCTCCCATGGCCAAGGAAAAGTTTGAACGATCAAAACCACACGTAAACATCGGC
>JAVLEV010000296.1:0-2092 GCA_031920365.1 Planktomarina sp.
GCTTATAAAAAATCAATCTTACTGAAGCCTGATTATGCTGAAGCACATCAAAATTTGAGTTTTGCACTTCTCAATAGCAGTAGATTGAAAGAGGGCTTTGATGAATATGAATGGCGCTGGAAAACTCCCACCGGTGCACCACAAAAACGCCACTTTTTGCAGCCTTTGTGGGATGGAAAAAAAAGCCTGAGGGGCAAAAGAATTCTCCTTTGGTGCGAGCAAGGGGTCGGCGACACAATAAATTGGTGCTCCAGTCTATCGTTTGTGGCTGCACAATCTAAACACTGCATTTTGGAATGTCAGGAGAAACTAGTCCCGTTATTGGCTCGGTCATTTCCAAATGTTGAAGTAAAAGCTCAAAACAGTAGCTTAGATGCACAAAGAGATGACTTTGATTTTCACCTGCCAATGGGGAACATCTTTAGACACTTTATTCCAAAAATCTCTCAAAATACCAAAGCTCTTCTTAGTCCTGACCCAGTTAGGATCAACTTTTGGAGGGAACGACTGAATGCTCTAGGAAGCGGTCCTTACGTAGGTATTAGCTGGAAAAGCGCTAATATGTCGCCTGCACGCCTGCAGAACTATGCCGACATATCAGAGTGGTATCCTGTGCTTAAGGTTCCAGGCATAACTTTTATAAACCTACAGTACATAGGCTTTGCCGAAGATTTAGCCAGAATCCAAAATGAACTTGGAGTAACTGTACATAACTTTGGTGATTTGGACCATTACGACAATTTAGCCGATGTGGCCGCACTTTCTGCCGCACTAGATACTGTAGTATCAACTAAAATTACAGTGCCACTAATCTCAGCAGGCGTTGGAACGTCAACTAAACTTGCTCATTGGCGGCAGAGTCCATGGAATAATGTTCTATTCAATCCTCTAGCACCGTCAGTTGATATATTTGAACGAAACACTTGGGAGCCATGGAGCCATGTATTCCAGTTAATCTCAGAAGAGATTTCAAAACTAAAGATTTAATTAACTACCTCAGGATATTGCTCTGTAAGGGCTTGCGCCCGCTTAACCACCCCTGCCAGTTGACCTTAATTTTAAAAGTTCATGAGTTGATTTATGGCCCCTTGAGCGGGTCTTTATGGCATCAGGTTATTTGCCCCCAGCTAAAGAGGTTAGGTCCTCCTGCACCTTTTTGCTGTTCGGGAATGAGATTAGAGCTTGTTTATAAAGTTTTTCCGCCTCGCTTAGCTTGCCAGCTTTTAAGTACCTTTGGGCTTTTCCTAAAAGGTCAGCAACTAAAAAAGCCATATGTATCTAAACTAACCATTAACATCACACCTAATAATTGCAGAGCAGTTCAGGATTGCAGCTATCATAGCACTTTACTCAGTGGGCAATATGTACAATCATCAGGAAAGCATTTGTACACGTCTTATAACACATCGAGTTATCGTCATATTTTGACATGCAATTATCAGCATGTGAATCTATACGCAGGAATTGAATTCAGTATATGATAATAAATATGAAGCCCCAGTGTTAGTATCCTTGTGAACATAGAGGTTCAAGATCTCTCATTTGATTAGGAAATAATATAGCCCATGAAATAACTTTTGACAGCTCCAAAATATATAAGACATTCATTACCCAATGGCTGTCGTACTTTATTGATGCAGACGCACCCAGGCTGAGCCCTAGTCGGGACCTATCTAATCATATGAATAACTGGGCTCTGGCAGAGAACCTAAAATTCATAGGTACCAAAATTCGTACCGATAGTGCCTCAGGGCTTTACTGTTATAAAACCCTTAGATTCGTGGATTAGGGCCGCGTTCTCAATACCCACTAGACGATGGTCGCAAAGGTGCAGACTCCAAAAGAAATTTAACACTTAACCTACCGGGGGCTGCGTTTCGCTAGAATACGCTGAAGGGTGCGACGGTGCATGCTCAGTCGCCGCGCAGTTTCACTAACATTGCGATCACAAAGCTCAAATACCCTCTGGATATGCTCCCAGCGGACCCGGTCAGCAGACATTGGGTTTTCGGGCGGCGGAGGCAATTGATCACCACTCGCCAAAAGCGCATTAGTTATATCTGTGGCATCTGCTGGTTTCGAGAGATAGTCT
>JAVLEV010000297.1:0-2080 GCA_031920365.1 Planktomarina sp.
CCAAGCCATCTATGTTCTGCGTGACCAGCCGCTTATCAGCTAGCCAATGATGAACTGCGTTGGGCTTTATAGGGCGATACGAAGCAAACCGCTTGAAGTACCAAAGCAGAAACTCGTCTGGGTGTGATAAATACATCTGCCGCGTGGCCATCTCTTGCGGCGTATAGTTCTGACTGCCAACAGTCCAAAATCCGTCCCGACCCCGAAACGTCGGAATACCACTTTCGGCGCTTACGCCTGCGCCGGTTATGTAAAGAATGCTTTCAATCATTTTTACTCTAGTAGCGCAGCATTTACGATGTGTGAACTGTTTAAGGGCGCAAGCATGGTTAGACACAAACGCTATCACAGTGCCTATTACTTATAATTTTCCAAGTACAATTGATTTGTAATCAGTAGGTATATAATACTAGAAATAACATTTCTTAGTTATGTAACAATGAGTTAAAAGATTTCTTAGCTTGTTCAATTTTATTTAGGTAACCACAGTGTAACCACTCAGCGTATTTATCCAGTCCGTAAGACACTTAATGCTGATAATCTGTTAGACAAGTCTACCGAATATCACTACCTAATCCTACCGGTTTTCATATTACCCCTTAGTCACCTAACGCAGAACTGCATCCAGCAGTTTTCTAGAGGCGCTTGCAGACTGGAGGTCTACGGTGCCAAGGTTCGTTGAGGAGAATTCCACTAGTGCCATAAGGGCGCCACGGCCCCATTTGCCGTCTATAGACGATGTATAAAGGCCCTTGCGTTTAAGGTTGGCCTTTATTTTTTGTTGTTGGGATAACGGCAGGGCAGAGAATTGGCTTTTTAGATTAACTGCAACATCATAGGCATTTGTGCCAATGCAGTTTGATTCTTTATCGTCAGCGTATGTGCAGAAATCGGTGCTTCCATCAGTGAAAAAGTAAAAGCCTTGGCCGTTCTTTTTGCCATCCTTGAATTCACCGACGTATTTGTCACCACTGGCATAGGTGTAAGTGCCTTGTCCGTGATGTTGGTCATCCTTGTATTCACCGACATATTTGTCACCATTGGCCCAAGTGAAGGTGCCTTGTCCGTGCTGTTGGCCATCCTTGTATTCACCGACGTATTTGTTGCCTGATGGCCAGATGTATTCCCAGCGGCCGTGCTTTTCTCGTTGGTTTTCTGTAGTGCCATCGGGAAGAGTGCGTTTCACAGTGATCATACGCCCTTTATTTTCAGGGTCGCCATCTAAAGCTCGATATTTGTCACCTTCCCGACACTGATACCAATCATTCCATTTGGGGTTGGAGGCAGATTGACTGCATGAAGGGGTAGGAGAAAAAATTCCTTCAAACGTATATGCAATGTATTCATTGTTTTCAAAATCGAATCCTGCCCAAACTTTGTTGCTCAAGTAATACCCCAGCTCAATATGCTCCTCTGGGTTGGCACCACCTTTCCCCAAAATAAACTTGTGTTCGTTAAAGCAGTTATAGAAAGGCTGCTCGTCGGGACAAGACGGGTGTTGCATTAGCCGGAAAACATCAATGCTTTCCATATCTTTCACCGGAACCTTCTTCAATAAAAGCATCACTTCTTCAGATGGCATATTATTTTTGGCATTCCGCGATAATTCGGGGGTGGGTTCACCGACACCACACGTTAATCCACGCGATTGGGCCTCTTTACGGAACGGTTGATAGCCATTTCCAAGCTTCCAATGTCGATATTTAAATCCTGAACTTAACGGTCTGTAACTGGCGATTTCACATAGATTTGCGTCAGAACAATTGTTCAGGTTCGCTTTGCATTCTTTTACAGAAGAGATGGGTTTATCCACTAACGCAGTTTCCGCTTTCGAAACTTCAACACCACACGTCAGGCCCCTTCGCTTAGCCTCCAATGCTTCCAAAGAATTATTCCACTTTTTGTTGGAACTGACGGTTTGTATTGCACTAGGAGACATCACCATATGTGGATTAAGGCTTATTTGGGCTGTCTCTACGTCGTTGGTTTGGGTTCTGAGCGAGCCCTAAATCCGGCCCTATTTTTTGCGCCCACCTGCGATCGCCCATCACAGGGAGAAATTACATAACAACGCGGATAA
>JAVLEV010000298.1:0-2077 GCA_031920365.1 Planktomarina sp.
TAGCGTAAGAACGGACATATCCAGCAATAAAACCCGGTGTATCAAAAACCGATTGATTAGAGTCTTCCACAGCGGCAATATAAATTGCTTTAATTTTAAGAGCGTCTTCAACATCAATTAAAGATTTGCCTAGTGTGGCTCTCTCACCGCGCATTATGTCGCCAAGAGATATATGGAAGTCATCAAAACCCTTTTGTTTTGATGGCTCTATTATATTTCCACGACGTGATGATTTTCTACGGATCATAAACCTGTCCTATTCGTTAACCAGCAATCAAATAAATACTAGCGACCATTAATTTTTAACCAGTATACCAAGAAAGTGTAACAAAATAAAGTAGCGCAATACATAAAAACGCTACTATATGGAGGCTTAGCTGATGAAATTCAGGTATACTCTAATTATTTTCGACCAAAACGGGCTTGCCTCTATTAATTTAGTAAATGCCTAAAACTGATTCTTTTCAGTCACAAGACTAGACCTCAAGCCGATAGACGCTAGTGCTACAAAACGATAAACTCTAGTTTTACACAACGAATGACTCGGAGAACTCATGTCAAAATCCAAAATTGATCCTGTTTTGGCTCACATTGATGCCAACATCGAAAGCACAACAGCACATCTGTTCGATCTTTTGCGAATTCCAAGCGTTTCGACAGACCCAAGCTTTAAAAGCGAGTGTGATAAGGCAGCAGATTGGCTGGTGCAGGACCTAAATTCTATTGGCTTTACCGCAAGCAAACGTGCCACTACCGGAAACCCAATGGTACTAGCACACGGCCGCGGAACAGGCACACATGTGCTCTTTTACGGCCATTATGACGTACAGCCAGTTGATCCGCTGGACCTGTGGGATAGTCCCCCATTTGAGCCAGTGTTAGAGCACGGGGATTTGGGACCAGTAATCCGTGCTCGCGGCGCTTCTGATGACAAAGGCCAATTAATGACTTTTGTGGAAGCTTGCCGCTCTTGGAACGCTGTCCATGGTAGCTTGCCAGGAAGAATAAGTTTATTTTTTGAAGGTGAAGAAGAATCTGGCTCGCCATCTCTGGTACCATTTATGACCGAAAATGCAGCTGAACTGACTGCAGATATTGCTCTTATTTGTGACACTGGACTTTTGGGGGACGATACCCCGGGAATTGTCACTCGTTTACGTGGGATGTTGGGAGAGGAATTGACTATCACGGGTCCTTCTAAAGACCTTCACTCCGGAATGTATGGCGGCGCAGCGATCAACCCAGCCCAAGTCTTGGCAAAAATTATTTCCACTTTGCATGATGACGCTGGCCACATCACTATTCCAGAGTTTTATGATGGTGTCCCTGAACTTTCGTCAGAAATGGCTGGTCAATGGGATGGTTTAAATTTCGATTCCGCAGGCTTTCTAGGTCAGGTCGGCTTGTCTGAACTGGCTGGCGAAAAAGGTCGCACCGCGTTGGAGATGATCTGGTCACGCCCAACCTGCGAAGTAAACGGCATATGGGGCGGGTATACGGGTGCAGGATTTAAAACAGTACTGCCCAGTCAAGCATCTGCAAAAATATCCTTTCGGCTAGTTGGCGAGCAAGACCCTCATAAAATCAGAAGCAACTTTCGCGCTATGGTACGATCACTTCTACCAGCCGACTGCAGTGTTGAATTCAAAGGTCATGGAGCCTCTGCGGGCTGTGAAATGGGAATAGATAGCCCTTGTTTTGAGGACGCTCGCGTAGCACTGTCGGATGAGTGGCCCGAAGCCGCTGCTTTTGTTGGATGCGGCGGATCCATCCCAATTGCTGGGCATTTCAAAAACATTCTAGGTATGGATGCGATGCTAATCGGGTTTGCGCGTGACAATGATGCTATTCACAGCCCTAATGAGAAATACGATCTGCGCAGTTTCCAGAAAGGTATCCGCAGCTGGGCGCGCATTTTGAACCAAATTTATATTAAAGAATAGCTGAAATAACACAAGTCAACCTTTAAAGGATTACACGCTAACTAAAAATATTTTTAAAAGTAATGGCGCGGTTGACGGGGCTCGAACCCGCGACCCCCGGCGTGACAGGCCGGTACTCTAACCAACTGAGCTAC
>JAVLEV010000299.1:0-2072 GCA_031920365.1 Planktomarina sp.
AAGGTACGCAACGTATTGCCATTCCAGTGATCTTTTCCGCCCTAACAACCATTGTAGCCTTCTGGCCGCTTACGCAGCTGCCAGGAGTTCTAGGCAAATTTCTAACTGATATACCAGTTGTTGTTATGATCGTTTTAAGCCTCTCTTTGGTACAAGCCCTTGTAATATTACCACGAAATTTGTCGAGCTTGGACGTTTCGCCAAGCTATAGTCCAAATTTGGTTTTTCGAGCGATAAATATTATACGTGCCATTGTGGATAGATTGTTACAATGGTTCATTCATGTGCCTCTAGATGCGGTTTTGCGCTTCACAACAAAAGGATTCGCTATATTGATCCCTATAGCCTTTTCTGTGGCACTAATGATTATGACAGTTGGATTACTTTCCTTTGGCTACGTAAAGTTTAATTTCTTTCCCTCAATTGACGGTTACTTTGTGCGAGCCAGCATTGAGATGAACGATGGCACTACATTCGAGATGACCCAGCAAGTTGCAGAAGACGTCAGAGACGCAGCCCAGCGCGCTGGATCCGACATGCAAAGTCAGTTACCCAAATCTACACCCGCAGTAATCGTAGGGGTCAATATGGTTGTCGGCCAAGGCCTCGCTGCAGGTGGGCCAGAAGGTGGCAATGCAGCCGGTGGAGCCACTATAGCCAATGTTGTAGTCCAGATTACTGACCCTACCCTACGTGATTGGAAAACTACAAAATTTGAGGATGCTTGGCGTTCAGCAATTGGCCCAGTCGCTTCAGTTAAATCCCTCACGGTTACAGCGGAACTGATTGGAGTAGGCGATGCAGTAGCAATTGAACTTTCACTACCAGATGGGCAAGATATAATACCAGTTATAACCGAATTGCGGGAAGCCTTACGTCAAATTCCTGGTTTATTTTCCATTAGGGACGATAAATCGGTAGGGCGCTTGGAATATCGTTTAGCATTGCGTGAGGAAGCTCGCCTTTACGGAGTGACACTCTCTGATTTAGCCAATCAAACACGCGCGGGTTTTTTTGGGTTAGAGGCTACCAGTGTGCAGCGGGGTGCAGACAATGTGGCTGTAATGGTGCGTTACCCAAAAGATGAACGCAACAGCCTCTCCGACCTTCTATCCACCTGGATTACAACACCCAGCGGGGATCAGATACCACTAAGTACAGTAGCCAAAATTGAGGAAGGGCAATCACCGGCCCAAATTTTACGCCGTAATGGCCGGCAGGTCACAACACTGACTGCAGATCTAGACCTTGCCATAGCCACAAGTTCAGAAGTTAATTTATTAATTACAGCAGAAATATTACCACTTTTAGTTGCTAAATATAGTAATCTCATAGTCACTGCTGGCGGCGAGCAGCGCGAGCAATCAGACGCACAATCAGCCCTAAGCCAAGCTTTGGGCATTGCGTTGTTCATAATCTTTGCCCTTTTAGCCTTAGTATTTCGATCCTATGTACAACCTATTGTAGTAATGTCAGCCATCCCCTTAGGACTAATTGGTGCAGTGACAGGCCATTATATCATGGGCATTCCACTAACCATTCTATCTATCTTTGGGATCATCGGATTAGCAGGCGTTGTAATTAATAATTCCTTGGTAATGGTTGATGTTTTCAACGAGCATATAAAAAGCGGCATGGCAGTTCGTGAGGCGGTCGTGCTAGGTACAAAACAACGGTTTCGGCCAATTTTACTGACTTCCCTCACTACATTTCTAGGGGTCTACCCACTAATTATGGAAACTTCTTTGCAAGCGCAGTTTTTGATCCCCTTGGCAGTGTCTATTGGCTATGGAGTTTTATTTGGTACTGTGATCATCGTACTGACAGTACCTGCCATTTTTATGGCGCAATACCATATAACTAGCGGTTTTCTCGGATTTTATAATACATTTTCTGTAAAGTCTGTCCTAGTAGACCCAGCTGATAATCGTGAAAACCATTTATAAAACATAACAATCTTACAAAAAGACAGAAATGGACGAAAGCTAGTTCAACTCAAATTTGGTACACAGATTTATAGATTTTGATATCATTACTGTTCCAGCTGATAACTAATTTTTAAATATAAGAGT
>JAVLEV010000300.1:0-2069 GCA_031920365.1 Planktomarina sp.
ACTCTACACCATCAAGTTCTTTTTCTATCATATTATCTACAGCATTGCCGCCAGCACCACCCACACCAAATACCGTAATCCTGGGCTTCAGTTCGTCATGTTGGGGCATGGTTAAATTTAACGTCATATTTTTTCCACCTGCTCTGGCCACACTGCTCTGCGGCATTTTTTGTTTTACTTTAACGTGAACTTATTGTTGCGTCACGAAAAAACTATCGTTTAATACTTAATATAGGATAAAAATCATTAAAAACACTAGATTTTGAGTTATAACATAGACTGTATCTACCAATTATCTCGAAACCACCGTACTGCACGCCTAACCGGCCGTCCCAGCAACTCAGACTGCGGCACCTCAAAATCCCACCATTCATCTTGCGGATTAGCCGCTGTTAGGGCTAACCCTACTACTCCAGAAAATGCCGGGCCAGTTGCAGCCTGCGGCAACCCACGCACGCGGGCAGGCCTCCCAAGACGAACGTGCTGACCCAAAATTCGAGCCGCTAATCCATCTAATCCTGGAATTTGACTTGCACCTCCAGTCAAAACGATCTGCTTTCCGGGAAGGTTATCAAAGCCTGCAACGTCTAATCGATCACGCACATCCTCTAAAATTTCTTCCATTCGAGGACGAATGATCCCTATTAATTCAGACCTACTAACCTGCCGTCGATCATGTTCCCAATCACCACTATTGCCGTCAGTTTCGATCATTTCGCGATCATCCATACCGGTAGCCATAGTACCGCCATAAAGGGTTTTAATGCGTTCAGCGGCAGTAGTTGGAATCTGTAACCCCATCGAGATATCACTTGTGACGTGCCCCCCTCCCATGCGCACGCTATCTGCAAAAATAAGATGTTTTTTGAAAAAAACTGATACGCCAGTAGCGTCGCCACCCATATCAATACACGCAGCCCCCAGCTCTTGCTCATCTTCAACCAAAGTAGAATGGGCGGATACATACGCAGATGATGCTACCCCAGCCAACTCGACATCGCAGCGCTGCACGCAGTAATTGAGGTTTTGGATAGTCCGTTCTTGCACGGTCATAATATGAAGATCAGCAGAAAGCTTCTGTCCAATATGACCCCGCGGGTCAGGCATCCAAGATCGGTCATCCAGAGTGAAATTAATCGGCTGTGCATGAAGCACTGCGCGGTCTTCGCCAAAATCAGGAAGATCACATGCAGCAAGAACCCGGCCAATATCATGCGAATGTACGGCCTCATTTTCAGTCGAAACCTCGCCGAAGACACCATAGCTGCGCGGAGCTCCGCCTGAAAAACATGCAATGACATGATCAACGCGAACTAAAGCCATTTTTTGAGCTGCTTGAAGCGCGGTACGGATAGCCCGCTCTGTTTCAGCCATAGACTCAATTTCACCAAAGCGAACACCACGTGATTTAGTCGTGGCCGCTCCAATAACACGAAAACTAGATTGACCGGCCATCGAGCCAATAATTTCACCCGATGAGACGTTACTCGCACCATCAAACTTCAAAATCAAACAGGCAACTTTCGAGCTACCTAAGTCAATTACCGCAATTACCCCACGTTGAATTGCCGTTTTACGCATTGCTCTTTGAGCGCGCTGAGTTTGGTATAGATCGTTCATTTTGAAATCTCCGAAAATATCATGCCTTTAACCCGTTTCAGTCCAGCCATGGCTTTGGGTCGCAACCGCAAAGTTGGGCGGCGTGGATTCCGGAAGTCTATAAGCAATATATCACGTTCAAACAAATCTTGAGCTTCACTCAATACAATCACCTGAGCTAGGGTTTTATCTGAGTCTACTTCAGGTAGAGCGATAGTTTGATTACCCTTTAGGACCAAATTCCAGCGCCGTTTTCCAATTCGTACTAAACCACGTAGTCGACCAAAAATGGGGGCAGCAGTGACAATGAGAGACCGTGCCTCCTGTAATTTTATTGTTGCGCCCTCACCTGCAATCAAAGGCAAATAAGCAAAATCTGAACGCTGGTTAACGGTGCGTAATAGTTCGCCCTCAGAGGAGACCAGATGCAAACCTTCAACGTTTCGCCACATAAACTCAGGCATAATTTC
>JAVLEV010000301.1:0-2064 GCA_031920365.1 Planktomarina sp.
GCGCAGCATGATTGAACGGTTATTCCCAACAAAATCAAGGGAACCAATAAAAATTCAAAAACTGATATAGAAACAAAGATAGCCATTATGCATGCAAAGCCACCTGCCATCCAAAAATTTGCTTTTCTTACCTGCCCCGCTGAAAATGCGTCAAAATCTAGGCCACAATTCTGACACTTAATTACGCTTAAAGTAACGCTGGCTTTACACTGAGAGCAAGAAGGCATGGGGTATCCATTATTATTTCTTTACGGTTAGAAACCTTTGATCAACTTAGCAATAGGGATTAAGATTTTCCTTAATGATGGACTTTTTTATCGCGTAAACTTCTGGCGTTGCTACCACTCTATGGAGAGAGCGTTTTCTTTTTCTACAATCAAATTGTTCAAAATATAATCTGTTGGCCACTAATATTAAGTTGGTAGAAATCTATAACGCTCTTATTTTACAGCGGGATTTAAATTGCTGTTTATAAAGATAAGATCTTTTTAAACAGCTCTACACAATAGTTTCTTTGCGCTATGTGTCGATTTTAGATTGAAATTTTGATCTTGAGTAATAGTTAACAAATATCAACAAAAAGGTAGGCATATGGCATATTTGCGACAGTTTGTGATGGGTCTTTTTGCTTTGGTTTTGGCGGCTGTGCCCGCTAAGTCCGCTGATCTTGAGAAAATCGCTAATTTTATGCATGTGACTGGTTTTGATGTGTCTTTAGAATCATTGCGAGTCTCGGCGCGTGATGCCCCAGCAATGCTGGGTATGGACGCGGATGATTTTGGTCTGAGCTGGACACGACTTGCGGATCGGTTGTTTGAACCGGAAGCTCTTAAAAATGATGCTTTAGAAATCCTACAGCAGGCTCTGACTGATGATGTTCTGGACCATGTGTCTGTTTTCTATGCCTCTGGTTTGGGGCGGCGGCTTGTCGAGGCTGAAAATGATAGCCATTTTAAAGATAGTGCTGATAAGCGGGCCGAAGGAGAGCTGTTGGCGGCAGCATTAATAGCCCGAGGGTCGCCACAGCCTCAATACTTTCAGGATATGGCTGAGAGCATTGGGTCTATTGGGGCAAGCATTAAATCTTATCGCGAAGTTCAGGTCCGGTTTTTGATGGCCGCTATGAATGCGGGATTGATAGATCGTCGGTTGGATGAAGCGGATTTAAGGGCGATGTTGGGGCTAGAAGACGGTGATGTTAGAGAGGCTATTCAACAAAATTTAGTGTCATCTAATGCTTATACCTACCAAAAATTTACGGACGTTGAGGTCGAAGCGTATCGTGACGCTTTAGCAACAGAAAAAATGATGGAAGTTTATGGGCTAATGAATGCTATTCACTTTACTATTATGGCAGATCGTTATGAGAATATGGCGATTGAAATGGCGCAATTGAGACCCACTCAAGAGCTTTGATTGAGCTTGACTTTAACCTAATAGGCATGAAATAGGACCAGCGAGGTACGAAAGTGCCGTAAATTTATGTAATACGCCTATTAAATTTGGGCGCGCAGTCTCAGGTGGCTTTGGCCAAAACTTCCTATAATGGGGACCAAAAGGCGCGAAAAAATAAAGGAAACGCAAATGTTTGCGGTAATAAAAACTGGTGGAAAACAGTATCGGGTACAATCCGGCGATGTTTTACGCGTGGAGAAGCTAGAAGCTAATGCTGGCGACTTGATCCAATTTAATGAAGTTTTGATGGTTGGGAGTATTGTTGGCGCACCCATGGTAGGCGGGGCTGGAGTTCAAGCCGAAGTCATCGACCAGATTAAAGGGCCAAAAACAATAAACTTCGTTAAACGCCGTCGTAAGCATTCTTCCAAGCGTACAAAAGGACACCGCCAAAAACTTACATTGGTTCGGATTAAAGATATTTTAGAAAAAGGTGCTGAAAAATCTGGTATTAAGGCTGCAATAGGTGCGGGCTCCGTGCCTTACGTTTCCATAGCCATTGTTGAAGCTGCGCCTGAAGTGAAAAAAGCTGCTGCGGCAAAACCAGCGGCTACAAAAGCTGCTGCGGCAAAACCAGCGGCTACAAAAGCTGCTGCGGCAAAACCAGCG
>JAVLEV010000302.1:0-1347 GCA_031920365.1 Planktomarina sp.
CAGCGGAATCATAATCCGCGGGTCCGGGGTTCAAGTCCCTGTCCCGCTACCAATTTTCCATATAAATTAATATTTTATATTTACTACATAACATATGTATTTTCTGGCTCAAAATTTTCTGGAGTTGCGGTGTTACACACAATATTTGTGTATTGACAAACTTCTTCGTGCTAGCAGCGATTGCATGGATTATCATTGTAAGCGCTGGAGTTTGGCTAATGCGATCACGTAAAACTATATTCGATTCTATTTCGAGCGCTTTCTTTTTCTGACTAACGGCTGTGTGTGTAATAAAAATAGAATCTATGCTGGCGCTGAAGGTACTGTATTTTTCATCATCAATGAGGATCTTAAGTATTGGGGTAAACATGACTTATTTCTAATTATGTAAGCTTAACTTTCACTTAATGTTAGGTATTGGTGCTTTGCAATAAGAATAACTTACTATTAATTTAGCTAGAGTTTGGTGCGTCTCTGATGCGCTGGAACAAGATAAGGATAAAATAAACGAAGTCGTGGCACCAAGCAAAGTTGCTCCGTTTGTTGGTGCCAAGAAAACAGGATTTGGTCGTTAAGAACCAAAATATGGAATCGACGAATACCTAGATATAAAATATTGCTGTATGGGTGGGCTTTCTGCATGATCGCAACAGATGCTAATGAAAAAAGGAAGATAAAATGAGGGGTGCTGACTTTTTAGTTAAGACATTAGCAGCGGCGGGCGTCACTAGAATTTTCTCGCTTTCTGGGAATCAAATTATGCCAATATATGACGCTTGTTTTGATGCTAAAATTCAAATTATTCATACTCGGCACGAGGCTGCAGCCGTATTTATGGCTGAGGCTTATGCTCAGTTGACGGGTGAGATTGCTGTGGCGATGGTAACTGCTGGAGCAGGGGCTGCCAATGCGTTAGGCTCTTTGTTTACTTGTTTGGAATCTCAGACGCCAGTTCTGTTTCTGACTGGCGATTCCCCGATTAGCCAAGATGGACGCGGCGCGTTTCAAGAACTCGATCAGGTGTCAATGACAGCCCCAGTAACGAAGCTATCATTTAGGTCAACACGAGTAAGTGACTTTGGCTTTGATACAGCGCGTGCCATTCGTACGGCAAAATCAGGCCGCCCTGGACCTGTTCACATGGCGTTACCTTTTGATTTGGTCGATGCCGACGTCTCTGGCAGTATTGTGCCAAGTTCAAACGCATTTGCCAAAAAACGAATGAGACTAAATGATGGAGATATTCGACTGGTTTTGCAAACTCTAACAGAAGCAAAGCGCCCGTTGGTAATATGTGGACCTGCGCTGAACGAAACTCGAAACCCTGGCCGCCTTCATGCATTAAGT
>JAVLEV010000302.1:1357-2060 GCA_031920365.1 Planktomarina sp.
CTTGGGAATTTTTCGCAAGCTCTTTTGCAAGCTGATGTAATTGTTTGTCTGGGTAAGCGGATTGATTTTACACTAAACTTTGGCAGCCCCACCACATTTGACCAATCTTGTGAATGGATCGTGGTCGAAGCTGATGTGAATGAACGTAGCCGTGCTCACTTAAATTTAGGCACTCAGTTGGCCGCATGTTTTGCCGTTGATCCAAGAGATATCATAGATGATTTAATCGTGGCTGTCATAGGCAATACGGGGCGTTATGAATGGCGTACAGAAGTTGCTAATTTGATTACGACACGTGATTATTCTGAAAAAGATAAGGTGAATAGTGGTAAGATTACTCCAGCCCAGTTGTGTGCTGCGGTTCAACGACAATTAGAGAGGGCATCCAAGTCTATTTTGATTTGCGATGGTGGTGAATTTGGCCAGTGGGCACAGTCGGCAATCCAAGCAGATCAACGCGTTATAAACGGTATCTCTGGGGCGATAGGTGGGGGGCTATGTTATGGCATTGGAGCAAAACTGGCAGACCCTGAGGCGCTAGTTTTTGCTCTTATGGGGGATGGTACGGTAGGGTTCCACTTTGCTGAGTTTGAGACAGCCGCCCGAAACAAAATACCTTATATTGTTGTAATAGGTAACGATGAATGCTGGAATGCAGAACACCAAATACAAATGCGTGACTACGGACCAGATAGGTTGATAG
>JAVLEV010000303.1:0-2040 GCA_031920365.1 Planktomarina sp.
GCTTTATTTATGCACTGTATATTGTGTACAAAAAAGTTGCCTAGTATTTCCTAAATTTTTAAATAATAAAAAAATTAACTAGCAAAAGTAGTATGGACCATATTTTATCACAAAAATAGTAAAGCAAGGGTGTGGTTTACGAAATAGGGCTTTATATTTCATATATTTCATATATTTCCCATAATATCCCGAAACATGGGTTAAACAATTAATAACCTAGGCAATACCCTTAGCGATAAGGCTAGCGGCAAGATCCATATAAGCCTGCGCGACAGGACCGTCACCCATAGCAACTGGCCTGCCACTGTCCCCCCCCAATCGAACAGACAAATCAAGCGGTAAAGATCCAAGGAACGGAATACCCAGATTTGTTGCCTCAACCTCAACACCACCATGACCAAAGATGTGGGCTTCATGACCACATTGGGGGCAAATATATTGGCTCATATTTTCAATCATTCCCAACACCGGGGTATGCAACGTTGCAAACATGTCCAAAGCTTTGCGCGCATCCAAAAGCGCTACGTCCTGTGGTGTTGAAACAACAATAGCACCAGTTAACTCAGTCTTCTGGCAAAGAGTTAATTGCACGTCACCCGTGCCCGGGGGTAAATCAATGATTAAAACATCCAACTCGCCCCACTGCACCTGATTAAGCATCTGCTGCAAGGCACCCATCAACATTGGGCCGCGCCACACAACAGCTTTGTCAGGGTCAACCATCAACCCAATCGACATTATAGTGACACCGTGAGCCTGCAGTGGGATAATAATTTTACCATCAGGGCTGGCCGGTCGCTTGTTGACACCCATCATTCGGGGTTGGCTTGGCCCATAGATATCAGCATCCAACAAGCCAACTTTACGACCTTTTTTAGCTAACGCAACAGCCAAATTTGAGGAGATAGTAGACTTGCCGACGCCACCCTTACCCGATGCAATCGCCAAAATACGATCCACCCCCACTACCTTTGACGGACCATCTTGGGGTTTTGGGTGACCACCAATTTTTAGGTTTGGCGGTGGGGCCTTTTCTTCATGCGCAGTGACCACGGCAGTGACATTTTCAATACCGTCAAGTTGCAGCACAACCCGCTCAGCGGCTCCACGAATATCAGCCAGTTTTCGGGCTACGTCTGGGTTGGGGGCCTCAATCACAAAGCGCACGGCACCTCCTTCAATGGTCACAGCGCGTATGAAATCGCGGCTGACAAGATCGCCTCCATCAGGCAATTGCAAACACGCCAGAGCCGCTAAAATATCAGAACGATCTACAGACATAAACTGCCCCCCTAAAATACTAGCCGCAGCTATGCTCCCCCTATTGAACCAATGCAAGGCCACCACACCCCAAAAGGTTTCTCAGCCATGCGATTGCCGCATAACGGCAATTCGAAATTATGCGTTGCTCAAACTCAGATTAAACGGCAATCACCAAACACCAGCAATTTAGCCGGTAAAAAGGGATAAAATTATGACAACAGTTTCAGATTTCAACGCACCAACCCACTCGCTACGCACAATCTTTGCAGCACGCGTCAATACTTTGCTTGACCAGATGGCAAAACGCGCCGTCTACCGCGCGACAGTATCAGAGCTAAATTCTCTTTCCGGACGCGACTTGGCTGACCTGGGCATTCACCGTTCATCGATCAGAAGCATCGCATACGCTGCAGCATACCCTAAATAGGTCATATTTCGAAAATGTAGTTTTATCTCTCAAAAGCCTTTGAACAATTTGAACAAAAGGCTGTGTCTCATCTCGATGAAGACCGCCTTTTTCATGTTTACAAAATACTTGATTGCAATTTTTCCTACCTGATGGCACGAGCCCATTACAATGACTTATTCACTTATCTCCGGCCTCATGCTATTTTGTTTGGTTTCCTCCATCACACCGGGCCCCAACAATCTTATGCTTATGGCCGCAGGAGCTAATTTTGGCATTCGCCGCACCTTACCCCATGCAGCAGGCGTTGTAATGGGCTTCACCTTTATGATCATTGTTATTGGACTAGGTGCAGCCCAGTTTTTTCAAAG
>JAVLEV010000304.1:0-2036 GCA_031920365.1 Planktomarina sp.
GATCTGAAATCATCTCTTTCCACTGAGAAATCCACCCAACTGTCCGTGATAGGGCAAAAATTGGAGTGAACATAGAAGTAGGGAAGCCCATAGCCTCCAAAATAATACCAGAATAAAAATCTACATTTGGAAACAGCTTTTTATCTGCAAAATATGGGTCAGCCAAAGCTGCGGTTTCTAGCTCTTTAGCAACCTGAAGGATCGGATTATTGTCGACGCCAAGTAGTTCAAGAACTTCATCTGCAGATTCTTTTAAAACCTTAGCGCGCGGATCAGTATTTTTGTAAACTCGGTGACCAAAACCCATAAGACGGAAGGGATCATTTTTGTCTTTAGCGCGAGCAATGAACTCTGGAATTCGGTCAGCTGTTCCAATTTCATTTAGCATTTCTAGACAAGCCTGGTTTGCTCCACCATGCGCTGGTCCCCAAAGACAGGCAATACCAGCTGCGATACAAGCAAATGGATTAGCGCCAGAAGACGAAGCCAACCTTACTGTAGAGGTTGAAGCGTTTTGCTCATGATCTGCGTGTAAAGTAAAAATACGGTCCATGGCTCGAGCCAAAATTGGGTTTACTTCATAATCTTCAGCGGGAACGGCAAAGCACATTCGTAAAAAGTTAGATGCATAATCGAGATCGTTTCGCGGATAGACAAAAGGCTGTCCAACTGTGTACTTAAATGCCATTGCCGCGATAGTCGGCATCTTAGCAATCAATCGGATTGAGGCTACTTCGCGCTGATGCGGGTCATTGATGTCGGTAGAATCGTGATAAAACGCAGACATTGCTCCAACTACACCGGTCATAATTGCCATCGGATGTGCGTCGCGACGGAAACCACGAAATAAATGAACCATTTGCTCGTGTATCATCGTATGGTTTGTTACTAGGTTTTCGAATGATTCTAGCTCTGTTGCTTGAGGCAGGTTTCCATAAAGTAGTAGAAAACAAACCTCTAAATAATGGCTATTGGCAGCAAGTTGATCAATTGGGTAACCGCGGTGAAGCAACTCACCGGCATCGCCATCTATATATGTGATACTTGAGTCACAGGCTGCTGTGGAGGTAAATCCTGGATCATATGTGAATACATTAGCTTGCGCGTACAGCTTGCGAATATCAATTACACTTGGTCCCAAAGTTGGCGACATAACTGGCAATTCATATGTTTTTCCGTCCAGCGTAAGGCTAGCAGTTTTTTGTGATTGATCAGTCATTATAATCTCATTTCCTTAGTAAAGGTCCGCCATAAGGGGCTTGCTCAACTTATATCGTTTAACCGTGCAATAGTTTCATCACGGCCCAAAACCATCATCATATCGAATACACTTGGAGAGCTAACTCGTCCTGAAAGGGCCGACCGCAGGGGTGCCACCAACTTACCCATTTTTATTTCATGGGTTTGTGCGAGCTGGTCAACTAAACCTTCTAATACTTCCCTTGACCAAATAGCATTTTGTAACCCTAAGGTCAATTCCCTCAGTATAATGACGGATACTGCATCAAGAGACTGCTGAGCTTTTTCTTCTAATTCTAATGGACGCGATTTTAACATGAAGGACGATTTATCAATAATTTCTATTATTGTTTTCGCACGCTGTTTAACACAATAAGCTCCTGCCAAGAATGCATCTCTTTGTATGTCTGTAAGTGCTGGAGCCATTGATGCTGAAAGAAATTTTTCGACCTCATCCAATAGTTCTAGATCCTGTGTTTCCGCTATGTGTTGGCCTGAAACACTTGCTAGTTTTTTAAAATCAAATCGTGATGGCGATTTGCCAATGTGCGCTAGGTCGAACCAAGATTTTGCTTGTGCATCAGTGAAAAACTCATCATCACCGTGGCTCCACCCCAAGCGAGTTAGATAGTTCCGCATGCCAGCTGCAGAATACCCCAGTAATTGATACTCCTCGACGCCTGTGGCTCCGTGCCGTTTAGACATTTTTTTGCCATCAGGTCCATGAATTAATGGAATATGAGCATAGGTAGGCAAATCCCACCCCATAGCTAAATATATTTGAATTTGACGGGCGG
>JAVLEV010000305.1:0-2031 GCA_031920365.1 Planktomarina sp.
GGCAGCTCCCAAACCACGTTTGACTGATGCCGATTATCATGCTGATTATCTTTCGGATAAAATAGGTGTTGAAAAGCGTTTGAAGTGGGCGGCAGAAAAGTTTTTTGTTACGACTGAGGAAGAGCCCCTATTTGATGCAGCGGATGTGCTGCGCTTTGGCCGTGATTTAGTTGTTCAACACGGGTTTACTACAAATATGAAGGGCATCGAATGGCTGCGCCGGCATTTTCCTGATCACCGGGTGCACGCAGTGAATTTCCCAGGTGATCCATACCCGATCCATATTGATGCCACCTTCACTCCCTTACGCCCAGGACTAATTTTGAATAATCCACAACGGCATTTGCCTGAAGAGCAGCGTGAAATGTTTAAGAAAAATGACTGGGAAATTGTGGACTCAGCGCAGCCTGCGCACAACGCGCCGCCACCTTTATGCTATTCATCCACCTGGCTAAGTATGAATGTATTGGTTTTAGACCCAAAGACGGTTTGTGTTGAAAAATCGGAGGTCTACCAGGCTGAGCAAATGGACAAATTAGGCATGGAGGTTGTCGAAGTTGATTTGCGTGACGCCTATGCTTTTGGTGGTGGCCTGCATTGTTGTACTGCAGACGTTTATCGTGAAGGTATTTGTGAGGATTATTTCCCAAAGCAATAAAAGTTATTTTGGACTGTGCTGGATGCGGTCTAAAGCTGTTTGTTTAAATGGTCTGGGGATACGGGCTTATCTCTGACCATAATGATTCTATAAAACTATAATGACTGCTTGCCATTTCTGTTGGCACTGCGATTGTTTGCCTGAAGGGTTTGAAGGAAATCATATGCCTCATCTTGTAATTCAATATTCAGAAAACCTCGGTGAGCAGGTTAATATGACAGAGTTTTGTGCTGTTATGAGCAAAGCGTTGCAGCAGACGGGTCTGTTTCCTTTAGCAGGTATCCGGGTGCGCGCTTATCCGACGCCGGACAGTTCTACTGCAGATGAGCATCCTGACAATGCCTTTGCAGATATTATCCTGCGGATTGGCGAGGGGCGCAGTGAAGTGCAGAAAGCGATTGTTGGTTCCTCATTGATGGAAGCTGCAAAAGCTGCTTTTGCGGTTCAGTTGGCACACCCACATTTTGTGCTGTCGCTTGAAATCATCGAGATTTCCAAGTTGCTCAGCTGGAAAACTAACAGCATTCATCCTCGATTAAAAAAATAATCGGTGCTTCTAAAGGAGAGATCTTATGAAATTCGCTACAATTTTCAGCCAGGGTGTAGAGCTTTATGGCGCCGTGACTGACGCCGGTGTGATTGCTCTATCGCAAGACTTTCCACAATGGGCCACACTGAAAGATGCGATTGCGGTACAGGGGCTTTCAGCCTTATCCACGGCGGCTAAGGGGGCGGCTGTCAGCCATCCGAATGGAAGTTTCTCCTATCAGATACCTGTGGCAAACGGAGAGAAAATCATCTGTGTCGGGGTAAACTTCCCAGATCGTAATGCAGAATATAAAGATGGTACCAAAGCACCTGCCAATATGTCGTTGTTTCCTCGCTTTGCCCGTGGGTTTGTAGGACACGACGAGGCACTGGTTCGGCCGCCTGAATCGCATCAGCTGGATTATGAAGGTGAGATCGCAATTGTGATTGGGAAGCAGGGGCGGCGCATTATGCAGGCTGATGCTTATGACCATATCGCAGCCATTACTCTATGCAATGAGGGAACAATCCGGGATTGGGTTCGACATGCGAAGTTTAATGTCACACAGGGCAAAAACTGGGATAATACTGGGGCTATGGGGCCTTGGTTAGTTCCGTTCACAGATGCAGCTCAGTTGGATGATGTGCGCCTGACTACCCATGTGAATGGTGAATTGCGGCAAGAAGATCGTACCAGTCGGATGATGTTCTCGATCCGCCGCCAGATTGAATACATCTCAACCTTCACAACACTTGTGCCTGGGGACATAATTGTAACTGGTACTCCCACAGGGGCTGGTGCCCGGTTTGATCCGCCAATTTACCTGAAACCTGGGGATGTGGTG
>JAVLEV010000306.1:0-2029 GCA_031920365.1 Planktomarina sp.
TATCCATCATATGCATTCCACAGAGTTTTGCATTCAGACTTTGGCCTGCCTCCCAAAGAGTTTCGAAGGCATGGCCAGCCATATCAGCACCAACATAGACCTCCCAGCCCAACTCACCCACATAGGTAACACGGTGCACACGCGCTAAACCCATGCCCAGTTCAATCTCTTGTGCAGTACCAAAGGGGTTAACCGTATTGCTAAAATCATTTGGAGAAACCATCTCAAGCAATTTTCGGGAATTGGGGCCCATCACGGCAAGAACAGCTTCACCAGCGGTAACATCAGTAATAACTACGTTAAACAAGCCCTTATTGCGTATCATCCAGGTTTGGTCCGCAAGCCTCGTCGCCGCGGGTGTCACTACCAAATAGGCAGTTTCCGACATGCGGGTCACCGTAACATCAGCCTCAATGCCCGCTCGATCATTTAAAAATTGTGTGTAAACAATTTTTCCCATTGGCACATCATATTGACCACCACCGATATAGTTCATAAAGGCGCAGGCATCTGGTCCCTCAACCCTAATTTTACCAAAAGATGACATGTCATAAAGACCAAGGTTTTCGCGCACAGCATTATGTTCGGTAGCTACATTGTCAAAGAAGTTTTGTCGTTGCCAGCTATAAGCATAATCTGGATCTTGACCGGCATTGGCGAACCAATTGGCACGTTCCCAACCCGCCAATTCGCCAAATACTGCTCCGTTTTCCTTAAGATGGTGGTGAAAAGGTGAGCGACGCACCCCACGTGCTGTTTTCTTCTGCAAATAAGGGAAGTGATCAGCATATAGCAGGCCCAGCGTTTCTTTAGAGCGCTCGAATAGGTAATGTTTATTGCCTTGAAAAGGCTGCATACGGCCGATGTCAACATCGCCTAAATCAAAGGGTCTTTGACCGTCCTGCATCCATTGAGCCAAGGCATGCCCAGCGCCACCTGCAGACTGAATACCCACAGAGTTAAACCCAGCAGCTACCCAAACATTATCCATCTCAGGCGCTAGCCCTAGGTGATACGCATCATCAGGTGTAAAGCTTTCTGGCCCATTGAAGAACGTGTGGATGCCTGCGTTGGCTAACATTGGCATTCGGTCAACAGCTGATTCTAATATTGGTTCAAAATGGTCAAAATCTTCCGGTAACTGATCAAATTCAAAATCCCGCGGAATGCCCTTCATCGCCCAAGGCTTCGATATAGGCTCAAACGCGCCCAGCAGCATTTTTCCCGCGTCTTCTTTATAGTAGGCGCACTCATCAGGCACCCGCAATACAGGCATTTGTGTTAACCCTGCGATAGCTTCTGTTACAATATAAAAATGCTCACATGCGTGCAAAGGAACATTTATACCCAACATGCGGCCTACCTCATGCCCCCACATCCCACCACAATTGATCACATTATCACACTCGATTGAGCCACTCTCACCTTGCTCATTTTCCCAGTGCACGGAGGTTATTTGTCGCCTTTTCCGCGTAACGCTAATAGCCTTAGTCCGCTCGATCACTTGGGCGCCCATTTGGCGCGCGCCTTTAGCCAGCGCTAAAGAAATATTAGTCGGGTCACCCTGCCCGTCGAGTGGCAACCATACGCCTGCAGTTACACCTTTGATATTGAGGTGCTCATATTTAGCCTTCACTTCGGCTGGGCTGATTTCTTCAACATCTACTCCAAAAGCCCGAGCCATAGCCGCTTGACGAAAAATTTCTTCTTTACGTTCATCTGTGAGGGCCACAGTGATTGATCCGCAGCGTTTGAACCCCGTAGCGACCCCAGTTTCAGCTTCTAAATCACCATAGAGTTCTTGGCTATACTTCGCCAATTTCGTCATATTTGCCGTTGCACGCAGCTGAGCAATCAGGCCTGCAGCATGCCAAGTGGTGCCCGAAGTCAGCTGTTTGCGCTCCAACAAAACAACATCTTTCCAGCCTAATTTAGCCAGATGATACGCCACAGAGCAGCCAATAACTCCACCACCAATTATAACTGCACGTGCTTTACTAGGAACCTGAGCCATTTAATACTCCCATCG
>JAVLEV010000307.1:0-2007 GCA_031920365.1 Planktomarina sp.
AAATTCTGGCCAGAGATATGCCAGTTGTTAATTTGTTTGAGTTGGAGTTCCTGACTGTTTATAACACTAAGCTTAAGGGAGCCTATGGGTCTTCTATGGGTGCGTATTCGTCCTTTTCCGATGCCTACCTAGACTAATTAATAAGAAAATGCAGATGAGCTGGAATAATCTCCAGCTCATCTTTTTTGTACTTCTCCGCGGATCAATATTTGCGGCTACGATAAAATAAAAGATGAAATTAGTATGAATAGATCAAGTAAAATCCTGCGTTATGTTGCCAAACGGCTGATTCAGGGCATCCCCATTATCCTTGCCATTGTTGTTATGAACTTTTTTCTTCTTAACTTGGCCGAAGGCGACGCCGTTGATGTATTGGCGGGTGAGGCGGGGTCGGCGACACCAGAGTATATGGAAGAGATGCGTAAGAAGTTCGGACTCGATAAGCCGCTTCCTGTTCAGTTGGCCGTATATCTAAAAAATGTTGTTAAACTGGATCTTGGGCGATCGCATAGACATGATATGCCAGTGACAGAATTAATCGTCGATAGACTCTGGCCCACCCTTCTGTTGATGACAAGTACGATAATACTCGCAGTAGGTTTTGGGATACTACTTGGCCTATTCGCCGCTATAAATTTAAACACATGGAAAGACGCTATGATTAGCGTCTTCGCATTAATAACTTATGCAACACCTCTGTTCTGGGTAGGGTTGATGATGATTATTCTATTTTCGATCAAGAATGATTGGTTTCCTACCAGTGGTATGGAAAACAGCGCTGCATTTTACGAAGGTTTCGATCGTGTTAAGGACATTGCCCACCATTTAGTATTACCAACAATTACACTATCTCTATTTTATTTGGCTTTGTATACTCGGATGATGAGAGCTTCAATGCTTGAGCAATACGGCCAGGACTATGTTATCACTGCCCGCGCCAAGGGTTTGACAGAGCGCCGGATCACCTTTGTACACGTGCTGCGAAACGCCCTTTTGCCAGTTGTAACTATGGCTGGGGTGCAGGTTGGCGCCTTGATTGGTGGGTCTGTCATTGTGGAATCAGTTTTTGCATGGCCGGGTCTTGGCATGCTTGCATTCGAGTCTCTTTTTGCCCGTGATCTCAATCTTTTACTGGGTATTTTTCTTTTATCTTCAGTGCTGGTCGTTGCAGTGAATTTAGTCGTTGATATCATATATTGCTTTCTTGACCCCAGAATTGAGGTCAATTAAAATGAATAGCTTTTGGAACAGATTTTCTCGTAACAAATCGGCCGTACTTGGACTCTTAATCCTTGGTTTAGTAGTGTTTATGGCATCAATTGCTGGTCTAATCTATCCAGACGATCCATTTCTTTATTCACGGTTCCCTCTATCGGCTCCTGGCGTAAACGGGTTTCTTTTAGGCAGTGATTCCATTGGTCGCGACGTCGCTTCAGGAATTGCGCATGGAGCTAAAACATCTTTACTGATTGGGTTGATTGCGACCCTCGCCGCCGTTTTTATAGGTGTAATTTTTGGGGCATTCGCAGGTTATTATGGAGGTTTAGTCGATGACGTTCTGATGCGTGTCACCGAAGTCTTTCAAACCATCCCTTCATTTGTTTTTGCGATATTGTTGGTGGCTATTATGAAGCCGTCTATTGAAAGCGTTGTCATTGCAATAACAGTGGTTTCATGGCCTGCAGTTGCACGTCTTGTGCGCGGTGAATTCTTGGCACTTAAAAATCGTGAATTTGTGCAGGCGTGCCACACGCTTGGCATGGGAGATTTACGGATTATGATGGCCGAAATTCTACCCAATTGCCTCAGCCCGATCATTGTAATCGGATCGCTCATGGTGGCGACTGCCATATTGATCGAAAGTGGCCTAGCCTTTTTAGGGTTAGGCGACCCAAACGTGATGAGCTGGGGTTTTCAAATTAGTGACGGGCGGTCAATGCTTAGGGTGGCTTGGTGGATTTGTACCTTCCCCGGCATTGCGATCCTTATTACTGTTCTCGCCATTAA
>JAVLEV010000308.1:0-2000 GCA_031920365.1 Planktomarina sp.
CTATAGCGAAGCTTGACTGTGCATCTGGTCATGCTGTGATTAATGTTGCGGCTGATGGCGAAAATGCAATTACGATCTATCCGGGTGCAAATGTAGCCATTTGTGCTGACTGTATTAATGAATGGATGGTAGATATATCGGATCAAGATTGGCTTGTTTTGCAAAACGAAACATCTCACCAGCGTATGGCGGCATCTCTTGCAAAGGCTAAGGGTGCCCGCGTGGTGTATTCCGCAGCTCCATTTGATGCGCAAGCCGTGTTAGACGTGTTGCCCTTTGTCGATATTCTTTGCATGAATGAGCATGAGGCCAAAACCCTTGAGCGGGAATTCCAGAAGACGGGCCTCGAAGGCCTTGGGGTTGGAGCCGCGCTCATAACTTATGGCTCCAAGGGGGCGGCTTATCATGATTTTGTGACAGGAGAGGTCACAAATGTTGATGGTGTAGAGGTGAGGCCAGTTGATACGACTGGCGCAGGCGATACATTTTGTGGCTATTTTATTGGGCGCCTATCGCTTGGCGATGTTCCAAAGTCTGCGCTTTTAATTGCCAACTTTGCAGCGGCTCTTAAGGTAACACGGCTGGGAACTGCTGATGTGATCCCAGAACTCGTGGAGGTTATTGCCTTTAAGGGCTGACAAACGGTGCGTCTGCGCCCCACAACTGTTTCACCCGCGTTTCACGTCCACAGCTTCCACGATATTTCTTATAGGCGGTAGATTGTTTCACGGGGCCAAAGCGGGGTAGCGCAAGTCTTCGGCTTTTATAGTAATTTTGATGATATTTTTCGACATTATAAAGAGTTGTAGCCTTTATGATTGGTGTCACAATCGGTTGACCCAGTGTAACCTGTGCAGCCTTGGCGGTGCGTCTCTGTTTTAAGCCATCGATAAATCTTGCAGTACGATAGGTGGTGCTGCGATCACAAAACTGACCGCCAGCATCTGTTTGGTCCACAGGGCGTAGAAACAAATCAAGCAGCTTTCTGGGGGTTACAATAAAAGCGTCATAGGTAATTTTGACCACCCCATAATGGCCTGTACCTTTGAGTGTTATATAGGTTGGGCTTTCAGCGATCCCGCCTGCGTAGCCTGAAACAGGCTCACTCACGCCACCAACACTTTCAAAATCAGCCTCAATACACCAAAAACACCCCACCTGCTAACACTAAGGTTTGAATGTCGCTGCCCTAAATCGTGGTATTTTGAACGAAAATCGTCAGCCCAAGTGCTGCAGAAAGAAATATTGACTTTAGCTTCATAAGCCGCCTTTTTTACTTTAATTATTTTTTATGATATCTATCGAAACAACAGTACAATGCCGAATGATGCCACGAATATTTTACCCCTTGGCGGCAAATGCTTCACGCTTTACGGTTCCGAATATGAAAAAATTTGTAACTACTCATCAAGCTGCGGAAGACGCCCGTAATGAAAACATTAAGATCTACCTGAACGGCGATCTTGTACCAAAAGAACGTGCCTTGGTTAGCGTATATGACAGTGGCTTTATGTTGGGAGATGGTGTCTGGGAGGGACTGCGCCTTTATAATGGCACTTGGGCCTTTTTAGACGAACACATGGATCGGTTATTTGAGGCATTTAAGGCAGTTGATATCGATCTTGGACTAGATCGGGCTGGGGTTGTGCAGGCCCTTTGTGATACTCAGGCTGCCAATGGTATGAACTCAGATGCACATGCGCGTCTTATGGTAACACGAGGCATAAAAAAACGCCCATTCCAGCATCCGGCCTTATCACAATCCGGCTGTACGTTCACCATTATTATGGAGCACTCACAGCCGAGCCTGCCGCGAGGCATTAGGCTGGCAACTGTGCCACATATGCGCGGTCTACCGATGACACAAGACCCTAAGTTAAATTCACATTCAAAACTCAACTGCATCCTGGCCTGTATCGCTGCGGAGAAGGCCGGAGCAGATGAGGCTTTGATGTTAGATGTGCATGGATTTGTGAACACAACCAACGCATGTAATTTTT